>JABIFK010000628.1 GCA_018650745.1 Candidatus Latescibacterota bacterium
GAGCTTCTCGGTGAACAAGATGCAGTCCCCAGCCTTGGCCTCAACGTGGTGAACCGGCACATCTTGATCCCAATTCGGCAGCTGAGACGTCCACTGCGTGTTGCAGAAGTTCCACTTCCAGTCGCCCTCGATGTTCAGCAGTTTCTGCTCGTTAGCCGGCTTGTGTGTGCCAACCACACATCCAAACCCCCCGTCACTGGGTCCGACCGTCTTGAGTTCATACACACACGTGACATGCCAGTTCTCTGGGCTACCGTGGAGCCCGCCCCTCCCGGTGTCCGGACCGTCTGTCGGTTTCCGGCCAGGCCTGAAGTGTACGTTGTCATGATCCAGCCGAAACAAGGGGCGAAGCTCTGCAGGCATGTGTGCCGGGGCGTGGCCCCATACCGAATCGCCCAGAACTTCTTCCAAGATGGGCAGCATGGTTTCGTTGTCGATCAGGTCCCTGTAAGCCTTGCTCCAGAATCTCCGCCCCTCGTAAGTGTTTCCGTGGCGGTCCGTGGTCTCGAAAGTATCACGCTTGCGGATCGAGAAACGGTTCTGTTTATCCATACCCCGCCTGGTTCGCATCTCCTCCCGCTCGAGAATATGCTCGTCGTAGACTTGATTGAGCTCGTCCAGCTGCTGTTGATTAAGTACGTCCGGCACGACGACATAGCCTTGTCGTGCAAACGTGTCGCGCATCGTGTCGTCCCACATTTCTAGTCTCCTTTACGTGTCATAACTACAAGCCATTTCTTGTGCATAGTTTTCTAGTAAGAAGGAATTTCCAGCAGTAGTTGTCAAGTTTTTTTGCCTTACCTAAAAGATAACCACTTAGGCAACACAGTAATACCGGTGTAGAACCACTTCAAAAATGTGAGGTTGTCAGCCATTTCTTTAGCGTTTTTCATTTCATCCAAATGAGAGATAAACTCTCGGATTTCAACATCCAATTCCAACAAGTTCAACACCTGATTCATCTTCGCTCTCGATATAGATTTATCCTAAGTGTGTGGATAACTTACCCCTTTCAATCCAATACATCACAGTTCTCATAAGACAATTCCATTGTCTATCCTCACATCACATTGTATCTTACCAGTTCGTTATCCTTCAATTCTATCACGCCATCGTTGTGACATTTTTATGACCCAATCTCAAAAGCTCGGTCTCTGTCTCGGCCTCATACTTCCACTCTTCGCTTTTGTCTTACCCGACCTAAATTTGTCCTCTCAATTGGCGCTTGCCCTTGCTGTCTTTACCATTATCTGTTGGACATTTGAACCCGTCCCAATCCCCTACACCGCCATTCTCATTCTCACGCTTTACCCTTTGCTCAACATCCTACCATTTGAAGCCACATTCAAAGCCTTTTCAGGCAAAGCCCTTTGGCTCGTATTCTCTGGTATGGCACTCAGCTTGGGCATCACCGAAACCCCGCTTGGGGCACGTATATCTCGTCTCATACTGGGCCGCGTACACACATATCAACAACTGCTCTTTGGTTTACATCTCTTAGGTCTCATCATGGCCTTGCTCATTCCTTCAGGCGTTGTGCGGGTCCTCATTCTCATGCCAATGGTCATCAGCCTGCTCAAATCACTGGGCGAAAAGCCCAATTCCAAAATCAGTGCCGCATTTGTACTCGCTACCGTTTGCTCAACCTATTATGGCGGTGTCGGTATTCTCACCGCATCGGTGCCCAACCTTGTTTTGCTCGGTGTGCTCGAATCCCGAGACATCACCCTCTATTGGAGCCAATGGGCCTATTATCTTTTCCCAGTCATCGGTCTGCTCCGAGTCGGGGCAATTTACCTTCTCATCCGCATCATCTTTCGTCCATCACAAGAGCCCAGCCTCTCACAATTACCCGCACTTGCAGACGTACCCAAACACTTGACCACAGCAGAAAAGAAAGTCCTAAGTGTCCTATTCGTAGGCATTCTCTTGTGGGCCACCGACGTCGTTCACGGTACCCACCCCGTCTTCATCGGTCTGGGCATTGTCTTATTTATCTATTTACCCACGTGGGGACCCCTTCAATTTGATTTACTTAAAAAAGTAAACTTCCCCCTCCTCATCTATATTGCCGCTACATTCACCATCGGATATGCACTTGAGCACACTGGTCTGAACACATATTTAACGGCTTTCGTCACCCCCGTGCTTCGAAGTATATCATCCCCCATAACCCTCATGGGTGCCATCACATACCTCGCCATACCCTTTGACTTTCTCATGGACACCGCTGTGGTTGCCGGCGTTCTTACACCTATTGTCGTCGATCTCGCCGCAGCCCTCAACCTGCCCTCACTTCCCTTAGAACTCAGCCTTGGCATAGGCGCCGGCATCGTCTCTATCCCTTACCAAGGTGCGCCCTTTGTTGTCGCCTACAGCTTCCGCCAAGTCTCTATGGGTCAATTCATCCTCATCATGATGCTCATCTCTCTTGTCACCCTAACCCTTCTCGTCCCCCTCAACCTCCTCTATTGGCACCTCATCGGCTTTGTTTAAAAATAAGGCTTGCATACAACGAACCAAATCCCCAGCCAATAGACTGACGAAAGCCCCTACTTTTTTAATTTTTCCTTTTTAATTTTTAATTGCATCTCCCACACCACTCCCATTTGCGCTCATCCTTTCACTTTTGCCTTTTTACTTTTACCTTTTCACATCCCCTTTCCCACTTGACAATCTCTCATCCATACACTTTACTATTTACACACATATCGTTCAACGCATACCTTCAGGAGCACACACATGTCGCAACTTATTGATGGTGAAAAAGCACTCGCTTGGGGTGCCGTAGAAGCTGGTGTTCATTTGGTCACAGGTTATCCAGGGTCGCCAGGCACCAATACATTTATTAATATGGCCGAACTCGCCAAAGACCACAGCCACCATGCCGAATGGTGCCTCAACGAACGCATTGCCCTTGACATGGCCGCCGGGTCATCACAAGCGGGTAAACGCGCGCTCGTCTGTCTCAAAAGCGTGGGTATGAATGTCGCACTCGATACACTCATGGTGTTGAATATGACAGGCGTCAATGCTGGACTCGTCATTGTTATGGGGGACGACCCAGGTGCTTGGGGTTCTCAAAATGAGCAAGACACACGCCCGCTCGGCCCACTGACTGAAGTGCCCATGCTCGAACCAGCCACACCTGCCGAAGGTCGCGCCATGATTCGCTGGGCCTTCGACTACTCCGAATCGCTCCAAACGGTTGTCATCTTGCGCATCACACGCACATACAGCACCAGCACCGAAGACCTGCCGACCTTTGAAGCACCTGCCGAAAAACCAAGCAAACCTGCCGATCGCGAACCCATGAGTTGGATTTCTGCTCTCAGAACCACGCAAGCCAACCATACACAAGTTCATGAAAAGCTCGCCCAAGCCACCACAGACTTTAGCGAATTGGCATTCAACCGCGTCAATGGTTCAGGCAAAAAAGGCATCATCGCCTCAGGCGTTGTGCACGCCAAACTCATGGATGCACTCAAGGGAGCCGACACCTCCGCCCTCTCCATTCTCAAACTCAGCAGCCTCTATCCGCTGCCCAAAGATCTTATTGCAAGTTTTCTATCACAGTGCGAAGAAATTCTCGTATTGGAAGAAGTCGATCCTTATGTTGAAGACGGCATTAAGGCCATTGGATACGATACGGGCAACACACCGCCTATCATTGGCAAACGCACAGGCCATATCGCCAGTGTGAGCGAACTCTTCCGTTGGCAAATGCAAAAGGCTCTGGATAATTTTTTACCAGGTTTCTCACCCGAGACCCGCTACACGGAAGAAAATTGGGAAGATGAAAAACCCTTCCGCAAAAACCACTGTGCCGGATGCCCATTCCCCGAAGTTATAAAAGCACTGCGAAGTGAAGCCAAAGTACTCGGGCAAAACCCATTCATCACAGCAGACCCAGGTTGCGTTGTAATGGCCTCAGAGCTGCTCGACACCAAACTGTCTATGGGATCAGCCGTTAGCGTTGCCTGTGGCCTTGAACGTGCCAACATTCCCGAGCGAAGCATAGCCGTGTGTGGAGACTCTGCTTTTTACCACGGGGGCGTCAACGCCCTCATTCATGCCCACGCAACAAATTCCACACCCATCTTGTTGGTACTCGACAATGGCGGTGCGCTCACGACCGGTGGCCAAAATACGCCTGATCGAGGTGTAAACGTTGGTGAAGGTATTGGCCCCAAACTCACCATTCACGACTTATCCCTCGCTTGTGGTGCCACCATTGTCAGAGAAATCAAAGAAGAAGACGGCGACGAGCAAATGCGGGCCGTCTTTCGCGAAGCCCTTCAGGACAATACGCTCAACGTAATCATTGCCCGCAAGCCCTGCAAACACGTATAAGCTTCTACCCATCAAAACATAAAAAAAGCCCGTAAAGCATTTTAGCTTTGCGGGCTTTTTTCTATTCTTTTTTTACGATAAAACGGAAGAATGAGTTTATCTAATTTTCCGTTTTAAAGAGCGTGGATCGGAGGTCACACACCCTTTCGAAATCTTAAAAGAGGTTCTTTCGGGTCGCGGAACCCGAAAGAACCCTGTCGAAGCTAGTGATACCGCTTGGTCATTGAGAATAATCGGCAACAAGGCACCTAAACTTGAGTAAAAAATGTCCTCACCGAAACCAAACAGCCACAAAAAACAAACATAAACAATTTAAAAACAACTAATTAGAAGATGAAAACCGTAAACTTTGAGCAATCAAGCGATAGTCCTCTACCGGAAACCCTTCATCCTGACTGCCGTTGCCAATCATCACATACATTTGGTCTTTGTGCACCGAAATAACGGCTAAAAACCGCGTTCCGGGAAACCGGACGCTCGGTGCGAAAAAAGGAGAATTGCGAAACACCCAATGAACCAATTCACCATCTGCAATCTCAATTTTTTGCTTGTCTTCTAGGGCTTCATATCCCTCAAAAATCACTTTTAACTCATTTTCTTCAAACGCAACAACCAGTGCATCGATATTGATCCCATCAGAAACAGAACGGGGCGCTAAATAGAGCTCTGGGCGAAAAGAGCCACCAGGAGAACCATTCAGTGGCGTGGCAACACGCACCTCAACAACGGGTAAACCATTGTCAAAGCGTTGCTGCAAAAAAGTTTGTGCACTGATGCCCCAATCAGATGTTGGGCGAGAAATTTGAAATCCCCAAGCATCATTCACATATACCAATTCACCATTGGCCACATTTGAGTTTGAATCGGTGGGAATGCTACCACAACCGACAACAAACAATAAAACAAACATCATAAGGCGGTGCCACATACATCACCCTCCAATCAAAACGCGAATACCACCGGCTCAAGTTACGGGCAAAATAAACAAAGCAAGTCGCTATGTCAATGGCCATTTCCCCCGCAAACAACTCTGCAACAAACTATTGCGCCAGCCGTTCTAAAACAAAAGTGGAACTTTGTACATCTTAGACGATTTAGGGTCTATCAACGTTCCGATCTTTTTTTGCAAACTCGGGATGCATTTGATAAAAAATCGTTTCTACACGTGCCAGACCAGCGCCACTCACCACCACTTGACCATCCAAAACCACAAAAGGAACCAAGTCTCTGCGCCCCCCCAAGCGACGCATCTGTTCCAATTGCTGAGCCAATATCAAGTCATCCAATGCACCAAACTCTGACACATCAAAACCCGCTTGGCGCAAACAGATCTCAACCGACAAATCAGAACGCCGTTGCTGTTGCCCCCAAGCATACGCCAGCAATGCATCCCAAGCACGCTGCGTGTCTTTTAAAAATGCCTGCCGAAATAGACGGTCACCCGCTCCTTGACCCACAAAATGCAAACGCAGCCGGTCCATTGCATTCACCTCGCGCATCCACCGCAACAAACGCTCAACCAGCACAACAGAGGTAGGGTGCGCCAAATCAATAAAGCCATCTAATCCTTGAACATCTGAGCCCGCTAAAATCTTTGTTACAGCCGTCATACGCATGTCGGGTACAAATCCATCCCCGACACGTGTCACCGTTCTCTGAAACCGGTCAAAACGCGCAGACTTCTCAAATGCGGCATCCAAAACAAAAGAAGGTACGCGGTCAAGGCCATATCGATCTTTTAAAACTTGCCCCTCAGGAGACTGTATTTCCACCGTCTCAAATGAAACACTCGGAAACAGCGCCAAAGTAGACCGAACAAAGGGATAGGTCTCACAAACAACACACGTTGAATCATTCAACACTTGTACCCGAAACGATATGGGATCATGCATCTCACACTTCGCCTGAGGTGTATTGGCATGCACACAAACACCGATTTTTCCCGGAACGGCACAATCTGCATCGCTGCGACACACAGGCAATTCTGAACACACATCTACTTTCGAATCGGTTGCACAAATGGCTTGTGCCAAAGCCCCCGTATCATAAAAAGCCTCGACCTCTTGCCCATTGACCAGCACGGTAGGCGAAGCATGAATACCCAACAAATTTGCCCGGCGAATGTTATTCGAAAAAAGCAACGCCCCTTCATCCCCCCCCACCATCGCATCAATTTGCACAACATCCATCCCCAACTCAACGGCCAGATCGCGCCAAGCATCCACCTGTTCATTGCGACCCAAAATATAATTCCACAATTGGTCAGGGTATAACTTTTCAATCACCAACTGCCGAATACCCTCTTCAACTTCAGCATCACCGTGCAAACTGCGAAAACGCCCCGTTCCCGTTGTCGTGCCCGAGCACCCTGGCGCACGACGCGTATTGGCAGATGGCGCCACCACATCATCTACACCCACTTCATCGGCAATAAAATACAATCGCAAATCAATTTGATCACCCAACTTTTGCAACATAGGCACCAAAGCTTCTTCTGCCCGTTTGCCATATGGACAATCAGCCATCACAAACAATTCAACCAACGGTTTGCCACCCCCCCCCGTTTCCAACGCAGTTTGTAAAGTGGGCTTTTTTTGTCCTTGACCATGATGGGTAATTTCAGCCAACATCTCGGGAAAATGCTGTGCAAAATCAGGGGTTTGATCGGCGTCGTGGCATTGCTGACATAAATCGGGTGTTGGTGTACGCCGAATATTGCGCTTCTCGGGACGTCGCACATGTTGCCCACCTGGGCCATGGCATACTTCACACTGCACATTCGTCAAAGACTCGTGATCGCGCCCAATGCGAAACCCAGTTTCAAAACCAAAACCCGTTGTATGACATGGAACACAATCGGGCTGAACATGTTTTTGCTGCTGCAACAACCGTCGAAAAGCATGCGCATGCGGTGTGGTCTTCCAATCGGCATGTTCTGCAACATGACACCCCGCACAAACCTGTGCGCCCATATATCCATTGTGACCTGATGCAACTTGCTTCTCCAAATCATATCCTACAAAACGCGGTGTCCCTGTCATCTGCAATTCAGGGCTTTCTGCCACACGCGTATAAAACCCATCAATGAGCTTTTTAACCGTCGGGTCTTCACCAATTGTCTCAGTTACAAAAGCTGACAATACCCGATGCTTCACAACCTTTTGCTCAACCACATCCAACACAACATACCCTACCGATTTGCCTTGGGGTTCTGTCCCCAACAACAAAGCCCCAGCAACGGGTGTCACACGCTTATTTGTTCGCGTACCAATCACCACATCTACCTGGCTCACAGCTTGAACCAGTGTCACCTCATCTTCTCGATCCAAATCACTCAGAACCACCACCACATCTACATCACCCATTTTCTCAATTGCAGCCTCAACGGATTGAATCGCATCACGAATTTCTATGTCCGCTACGACATGAGCCTTTTGTTCCATAGCCTGCACATCCTGATGCGGCAATGCCCCACCAACGCCCACAAAACCAACTCGAACCCCCTCTCGCACGACAACCTGAGCCGCAGGCACGAAGCTGTCCCCCGCTACATACACGTTGGCATTCACAAAATCTACACCTGCC
>JABIFK010000194.1 GCA_018650745.1 Candidatus Latescibacterota bacterium
AAGCCGATGTTGATCGACCAGAATGCAAATTTGATGACCTCGTCTTTCCACACGTGGTTTGAGGCGAGGCCTTTTAAGACAAAGAGCATGAGGCCAATGCCGAGCATGCCGTATACACCAAAGAGTGCGGTGTGGCCATGAACGGGTGTGGTGTTGAGCCCTTGCATGTAATAGAGTGCAATGGGCGGGTTGATGAGAAAACCGAAGATACCTGCGCCGACCAAGTTCCAAAAGGCCACGGCAATAAAGCAGTTGATGGGCCATTTGTAGCTTTTAATCCACATGGTGGCGCGGCTGATGGTGAGGTGGTGATAGGCTTCAAACCCGATCAGTACCAGGGGCACAACCTCTAAGGCGCTGAATGTTGCGCCGAGTGCTAAAATAGCAGTGGGTGTGCCGGTAAAATAGAGGTGGTGAAAGGTGCCAATGATGCCACCTAAGAGGAAGATGTTGGTTGAAAAAAGGACGGTGGCGGTTGCGAGCTTGGTTTTGAGCAGGC
Source organism: Candidatus Latescibacterota bacterium (assembly GCA_018650745.1). Lineage (GTDB taxonomy): Bacteria > Latescibacterota > UBA2968 > UBA2968 > UBA2968 > JABIFK01. Next base: position 500 of record JABIFK010000194.1, read on the forward strand.
CCATGCGCACAAAGAGAAAGGCGATGACGACGGTTGCAAAGACTTCGAAGAAACCTTCGACCCAGAGGTGCACAACCCACCAGCGCCAATATTCGGCAATGGCCAGATTGGTTTGTCGGCCCCACATGAGGCCCGCACCGTAAAAGAGTGCAATGGCTGCTGAAGAGATGAGGAACATGCCCAACAGGTGACGGCTGTCACCGGGTTGTTTAAACGCGGGCCAGATGGCTCGGGTCATTAAGAACAGCCAAATGAAGAGGCCTGCAAATAAGAAGATCTGCCAGAAGCGACCTAAGTCTACGTATTCATAACCTTGGTGACCAAACCAGAAATTTTCTATCAGGTTGAGTTTTTGCATCACGCCCAACCATTGACCGGCCAATGAGCCTACGACAATGATGAGCAGTGCAATAAAGAGCACGTTTACCCCTAAGCGTTGGAACTTGGGTTCGTACCCAGATACGGCCGGTGCGACAAATAAACCTGTTGCCAGCCAAGAGGTGGCAATCCAGAAAATGGCGAGTTGAATGTGCCATGTTCGACTGACCGAATAGGGAAGTATCTCGGCGAGGTTAAACCCGTAAAAGCCCGATCCTTCAACGCCGTAGTGTGCGGTGATGCCCCCTAAGATGACTTGCACAACAATGAGTGCAGTGACCACCCAAAAATATTTGAGTGTGGCTTTCATAGACGGCGTGGCTTGAAGCCCTAAGAGCGGATCTTTTTTAGGAAGGTTTTCATAGTCGATTTCTTCTTCATTGCGGTATGCGGCATAATAATAGGCCAATAGACCAATGCCTGCAATGAGCATGATCACGCTGAAGCCCGTCCACAGAATGAGGGACCCTGTAGGTTTGTTGTCGACAAGTTGATCGGGGGGCCAGTTGTTGGTGTAGGTGATGTCGCTGTCGGGGCGGTTGGTGATGCAGACCCAAGAGATCCAAAAAAAGAACGACGTCATTTTTCGCATGCGTTCGGGGTCTTGGACGGCGTTTGTGTGAATGGCATACGCTTCGCGCTCGTCATCGAGGGCCGGGTCGTCTGTGAACAGGCCCGTATAATATTGGCTGTTGTCCGCAATGGCTTGGGCGCGAGCAGGAGACACGGTGAGTGTGCCGTCTGATGTGTTGTAGGTGTTTTTACGTAATTGTTCTTGTAGGCGGGCTTTGAGCGCAGCTTGTTGTTCAATGTTGAGTGCGTCAAATGCAAGGTTAAATTCTTGCTGTGCCCATTTTGAGATCATATACACGGCTTCACGGTGGAGCCAGTCGGCAGACCAGTCGGGGGCCACATATGCGCCGTGTCCCCAAACGGTGCCCAACTCTTGGCCGCCAATAGACTGCCAAACGTTTTGACCATCGCGAATGTCTTGGCCTGTGAACAGTACTTTGCCTTCGGTTGTGACGACCTGTGTGGGAATGGGCGGTGCTTTTCGGTAGATTTCTGCTCCGAAATAACCCAACACAGAAAATGAGCCGACCATCACAACGAGGAATCCGAGCCATAATTTTTTATATTCCATAATACCTTTCTATCGGTTTGTTATTCATCGCATCTTCTCAACGAATTTCATGCCATCTCTTGGCTATTGATACGAGCTTGCAGGTCGTTGATAAAACGGGTGCAACACAAGCCATAAATGTTGGCCGCTTCAGATAAGGTCTCAAAAGGGGCCATTGAGCAGCCCACGCATCCCATTTTTTTGTTGAGAAATACGACAATGGTTTCAGGCCAACGATCCATGACGTCGGCGATAAGTAGGTCTTTTGAAAGATTGATTTTTTCCACCGTTACTCCTTCTAAAGACAATTCTTCAAATTTCGTTCTCCAGTTCTATGGCACGTGGAAAGAGCACATTGTTTTCTTTGTGGATATGCTGGTGCATGTCGCTTTCTAGGTGTGCCAAGGCGTCTAACATGGCGCGATAGGTATTGCACGCCCACTCGGGTGGGGTATACCCATTGGTGAGTCCGTTTAACGTTTCAAGGGCCGATCCGGCAATGTCATGCTCGGCTTCCATTTGGCGAATGGGATTGGCAATGGTACCACAATGAGATGCGGGTGTGGGTTCGTCTGAGTCGATTTGGCGCACCATGGGAAACAAGATTTGTTCTTCTTTCATCATGTGGCTTTGGAGTTCTGCGACCAATGCGAGAAAGGTTTGTCGAACGGCGTGCAGGCTTTCATTGTGATCACCATGCACAGCGGCGACTTTTTCGGTCATCATATCCAACCGGGGGAATTCTGCTCTGAGATAGGCATGATGGGTTTCTTCAATGTGGTTGGCCAAATCGGTGAGTGTCATGGATGCCGGGTTCACGGCGGGTTCTTCTGTTGATTCCTGTAGAGATGCTTCCAGTGTGACAAGAAGGGCTTGTGCATCGATACCCTTTTTCTGGCATACTTCGTCTAAAGTCTTTTTACCGCCACAACAATAATCGATGCCTTTTTGCTCAAAAATACGCGACAATGCAGGCTTTTGTGCCACCACGCCGCCGACTGTATCTTGTATTTGAAATGTGCTCATGATATATGCCCTCCGGGGTATTGATGGGTATGGTCTTTCATGAATACCCTAAAGATATGCTGAACAAACAAACGGTTCTTTGCGCCAGCGCAAAGAACCGTTCTTTTTTTTAAAAAAATGAAAAAAATCTCGGATAGACCAAATAATGAATCAAGAAAACCACATATTTCGCCCTTTTCAAAGGGACAATGGGGGGATTCCTTAGTGATCAATTATCAGTAGATCACGAAAACGGATAAAACTACATATAGGTTATGATATGTCTTTTCGTTGGGGCTGGCCCTCGTGCCAACCCTTCGTTTTCAAGCCAAATGGGCATCCACGGGGGGGATGCCTCTACATATAAGGTGCTTACGCACGCTATTGTTTGGCTTTTCGTGAAGTACTGATTATGTCTTATCAGACGGACGTATCCAATTTCTTGCTTGGTGGTTTCATACTTTGGGAGGACAAATGGTTTAGTCTTTGGCGGTTGGTTTTGCAAGGGGGTCTTCAGCAGGCATATGCGGGAGGTCTTCTGCGAGCGATGTGAGGGCATGGGGTGCGGTAATGATGACTTTTTCTCGACCGGTTTCGACAAGGTTCTGGTGTTCCCAGCCACTTAGAATGCGACTGACAGTGAACAGCGTGGTGCCGGTCATTTCTGCGAGGTCTTGGCGAGAAAGCGGAATATCGATGAGAATGCCTTCTTTGATTTTTCGGCCCGATTGGCGAACGAGACGAACAAGTGCTCGGGCCACGCGTTGTTCCACCCGTTCGGTGACCAATTCACGATATCGGTCTTGTACTTCTTGCAGCTGGGTTGCCATATGTTTGAGGGTGTTTAGCGCAACGGATGGATACCGTTTGATCAATTCGGCCATTGTTTTGCCATCCCAACTTAAACTATTGCTGTCGGTGACGGCTTGTGCCGATATGGGATACGCGGTGGCGCCAAATGCTGCAAGACCGCCAAACATTTTGCCGGGTACCGCCATTCTGAGCACCACTTGATGGCCTTCTGGCGTTGTTTGCATGAGCTTGACCCGTCCTTGAACCAGCACATAGAGAGATGTTGCGATATCGCCTTCATGGAAATAAAAAGCATGGCGTGCAACAGGTCGTTGGTGGGCATTTTCTAAGATGGATTCAAGGGCTTTTGTATCCAGTTCTTGAAACAAGGGGATATCTTTGATCAGGTCGGTTGACAAAAGGGTCATAGAAGATTTGATCTGTCTTTTTTGGGGGTGGTTGTTTGGTGTCGAGATCTCATTCGGGTGGCCACTTTTAAAGGTGAGGGCCAACCTTTGGATCGTCGTTTAATTGAGTTTGTCGAAATTTATTATCCGTTGGTACGCTGACCAATGCAATAACATAATTCATCGGGTGCAACAACAAAGAAGACCCGATAGGATGTGTCACCGTGTTGATCCACGCGGTAGCCTGCGTCTTCTTTATCAAAACCATTGGATCGCAATTCTTCAAAGGCGGTTTCTACGTTATCGACCTCAAAGAAGCATCCTTCTTGGGTGGGGTCGCCGCCATTTTCTGCCAGTCCAATTTGGATTTGGTCTCTGGCTAAAACGGCTGAGTTGCACGGTGTTTCACTGCGGGAAACGATTTGGAATCCCATGACCGTTTCGTAAAAGGGGATTGCTTGGTCAAGGCTTTTGACGGGTAGGTTCATTGCGTCGTCGGCATAGGGTGCGGCTCTGTTGTATGTTGCGGGCATGTACGCTCCTTTGTAAATGCGGGACGGTTGGTATAGACACTGCTTTAGGAGTATGTGGTCAGATTTGACGGATGACATGTGCTTCAGTTGTATCATCTGTTTTTGAGCGTGAACTTAAATGCGACCATTTCTGCACTGTTGCGAACGAGCAGAGTATTGCCAACGAGCACGGGGTGGTTCCAGGTTTTGCCTTCTATGGCCGGGTGTTGTGCAAGTTCGGTGAATTTGTCGGCGGTTGCCGAGACCAATACCAACTCACCGTGTTCAGATAATACCACAAGCACGTTTTGGTCGGCCAACAAAATGAGTTGGCCTTGGCCATAGCGTCCGCCTTTCCATTTGCGTTTGCCGTTTTCGATATCGATGCAGGCAAGTATGTTGCCGTCAAAACCAAAGGCATGGCCGTTGTGAATGACAAAGTCGCTGAAGTAGGGCTTCAAGCGATTGGTGTTCCAGCGTTCTTCCGTGGTCCATCCGCTGGGGCCTTGTTTTGCTGCAATCCGGCGCATGCCAGATTTTTCGCCGTCACTGATGAGGATGTCGCCGTTTGATGCTTGGGCGGGTTGCACAATGTTCGATCCTGTAGGCAGTGACTGTTGCCATAGCAATTTGCCATCTGTTGGTGCAACGCTGACAACATTGTTGCCTCTTACCAATAGGATTTGTGCAACACCATCAATTGTTAAGAGATGTGGCGAGCTGTATCCATAACCGCCTTCTGGCGCAAACCAGCGTGGGTCACCTGTTGTGAGGTCGTAGGCTACGAGTGCACCACTGGTGGCGACAACGACACTGTCATCTATGACTAATGGGGAAGCTGAGAAACCCCAACCGGGGATTTTTGTTTGGGTGTCGGATGCTGCGTTGCGTGACCAAATGACGGAACCGTCTGCGGCATTGAGTACGTTTAAGATGCCTGTTGCTCCCAGCGTGTAGACACGACCGTTTTTGAGCGTGGGGGTTGCGCGGGGGCCTGCACCGGCATTGGATTCCCAGAATCGAGCTGGGTCGCGGTGCTTCCACACGGGCTCGCCTGTGGTGAGGTTGTAACAGGCAACCACTTCGTCATCACCGCGTTGCTCTTGTGTGTAGAAAAGGTCACCTTGGACAGCAAAGGATGACCAGCCGGGGCCAATTAATCGACGCCACAATTCTATTGGGGGGGATGCCGACCAGTCGGTTTCGATTTGTACGCCGTGTATGATGCCGTCGCGGTTGGGGCCGCGAAAGCCGGGCCAAGCTGCTTCTGTGTCTGCTGCGATTGC
>JABIFK010000313.1 GCA_018650745.1 Candidatus Latescibacterota bacterium
AAGAGCCGTTTTGTGTTCATGAGCCCCTAAAGATCAAGCGTTCTTCAGTATCTGTGGGCGTTTAAATGAGGAGGGTGAGATGGTGTCATTTGTAATACGTATGACGTGTGTGGTTGGGCTTGCTGTCATCTTGGTTTTGCCTCTTTTCTTACTTTTGCAATCAGGTGTGCTGCGTGTTTTGTAGGCCTACGATGCGGGTGCGCGCAAATGCGATCAATGTCTCTGTGGATGATGCGCACAGTTACACTTTTGAACCGTCGGGTCGGTTACACGCCGCTTTTATGAGAGGCCGTCATTATCGACGCGCATTGAATCATCGCATCTTGGAAACATGGCGTGTGAAACCTCGGGGATATGATGGTTTGCGACAACGTTGGTTGGGGCCTGATGAATCGATGGGTATGGTGGCGAATATTCATACCCAAGTTGCCACCTTGACATCCAGTCATGCAGGTAATAGCGATCAAGTGGCGCTCGAGCGCATTGCAAACTGGTCACCGCAACTGTATGAGAATGATGCGCGTGAATTTGATCAGGTTTACCGCCCCATCAGCATTTTGCCGCCCGATCAGTATCTCTCTGTTGTTATTCAGGCTACAGAAGGGTGTTCTTGGAACAAATGCAGTTTCTGTGATTTTTATTCTGGACAGACGTTTCGGATACGGCCCAAGGATGAATTGCGGCAACACATCGCCGATGTTCGTGATTTTTTTGGCGCGGGCATTGGATTGCGAAGGTCGGTGTTTATTGGCGATGGAAACGCTTTGTCAGCCCCTTGGCCTGCTGTGTTGGATATGTTTGAGGCCGTCAAAGCAGGCTTTCCAAAGCCCACAGTGGGGCCTTCATGGCAAAATACAAATGCGTTTATAGTTACGTGGGGTGCCCGCAGGTTGGATGTGAATCGGATAGGGACCTTGCGGGATTTGGGTTTGAAAAGGGTATATCTGGGTTTAGAAACAGGACACGATGCATTGCTTGCTGCCGTGAACAAACCGGGGTCGGCAGCTTTGGCAGTTGATGTGGTTGATCGATTCAAACAAGCAGGTGTTTCGGTAGGCATCATTGTTATGTTGGGAATTGGTGGTCAAGCTTTTGCACAAGATCACGTATGGGACACGATCAAAACGCTCAACGATATGTCTCTTGGGGCTGGAGATTTGGTTTACTTCTCACCTTTGGTTGTGTCATCGCACCTCCAATATGCCCAAGACATGTGGGCTGCCAATATCAAAACACTGTCGGAAGATGAAATGCTGGCCCAGTATGCACAAATGCGTGCAGGGTTGGATTGGGACCAAAATGACAGGCCGAAAGTGGCGTTGTATAATATCAGACGTTTTGTCTATTGAGGTATGAGCGTGTGGGCATTGCATTGTTTTTGAGGAGGCGGGTGGCATAACCGGCTCCTGTTTTGGTTGTGGAAATCGGTTTTGAAGTAGGAGGAGATTTGCTGTGGGTACTGACAGGCTTGAAAGCCAGATTCAAAATTGCATTTCTCAAAGAAAAAACCTAGAAGCCATTTTGAACAGTGTGGCCGATGGTATTTTGGCTATTGATCCTTATTTGAGAATCGTGAACCTCAATCTTGCTGCAGAAAACATCCTTGGCTTAAGCCGTTCGGCTATCTTGGGAAAATCCTGTTCTGACGTGTTGGAGCGGACAGGTGGGTCAAACGAGTGTTTTTTCAAAACCACTGTTGAGCGTGGGACAATGGTTAAAGATGCTGAATTGTTGGTTTTGCGGCCAGACCGTTCTGTGCGAAAATTAAATGTGACCACCCATGCTTTGTTGGATGAAAAGGGACAGGCGCAGGGCTTGGTGGCGATCCTGAGAGACCTGACAGAGCTGGATGCATTGCGCAAAGCCATCAATGAACAAGTAAAGTTTGAAAGATTGGTTGGCAAAAACCACCGGATGCGTGAGATCTATCACTTGATAGAAGATATGAACAAGAGTGATGCGACGATTCTTGTTTTGGGTGAAAGTGGAACGGGGAAGGAATTGGTGGCTGAAGCGATTCATCGAAGAAGCCATCGTGCTGCAGGGCCTTTTGTAAGGGTTAATTGTTCGGTTTTGTCCGAAGGGCTTTTGGAAAGCGAATTGTTTGGCCACGTGGTGGGCGCTTTTACGGGGGCTGTTCAAGATAAAACCGGTCGCTTTGAAATGGCAGATGGTGGCACGATATTCTTAGACGAGATCGGTGATATCAGCCCAGTTGTACAAGTGAAACTGTTGCGGGTGTTGCAAGAGCGCACGTTTGAGCGTGTTGGAAGCACGCAGACACAAGAAAGCGACGTGCGTGTGGTTGCGGCAACCCACCGGGATCTGAAGGCTCGAATGGCGAACGGTTTATTTCGAGAAGATTTGTATTATAGGTTGTATGTGGTGCCCATAGAATTGCCCGCATTGCGTGAACGAAAAGAAGATTTGCCGTTGTTGGTCAATCATTTCATTGAGAAATTTACCCATCAAACGCGCAAGAAAATCCGTAGCACAAGGCCGGATGCGCTGAATTTGATGATGGATTATGATTGGCCTGGCAATGTGCGCGAGCTTGAAAATGCGATTGAGCACGCGTTTGTAAAATGCCACAGCGATGCTATTCAGATCTCTGATCTGCCTTTGGCGCTTGTTAGAGATGTGCGAGGAGATCGGTTGGTCGTTGAGGATGGACCCACGCTCTCTGAAAAAGATCAGATGCTCTCTGTTTTAGAACGCACCGGATGGAACAGGTCTCGGGCGGCGCGTCTATTGGGTATGCACCGAACCACGATGTGGCGCAAAATGAAAACGCATGGTATTGTTGTTCCAAGTTTGGTGTGAAGTGATGCCGATTAACATATGGGTGAGGGACTGGTTAGGGGTGTAAAGTGAAATACATTTTTGGTTTTTTGTTGGTGTTTGTATATTCACAATCTATTGCACAAGAGTTGGTTACGTCAAACACTTGTGCACAGTGTCACCGTTCTGATGGGGTCGTGCTGAGCGTTGAGGGTGAAGATGTAAGTCCCGTTGGTGGCTGGATGGCCTCGGTCATGGCTTTTGCGTCACAGGACCCATATTGGCGTGCAAAGATGGCAGCTGAGGTTGCGGACCGCCCCAATATGAAAGCCGAAATAGAGGCCGAATGTTTGACGTGCCACGCGCCAGTTGCTACCGCCGCTGCACGTGCCGATGGGACGCCCTACTCACGTGAGAAGTTGGAGGGGCATGCATTAGGCTTAGATGGTGTAACGTGTTTGTCTTGTCACCGGATTGCGCCTGAAGCGTTGGGCACAAAAGCTGGCATGAGTGGGAATTTTGAATGGGTAAAAGACGAGACGGTTTATGGGCCCTATAAGGATCCCCTTCAACGACCCATGTTGATGCATACTGGGTTCATTCCCAGATTTGGCACACATATCGAATCTTCTGAGCTATGTGCCGCCTGCCACAATCTGGATACCCCCATCTTTGATGCCAATGACAAGGTTATCGGTCAATTTCCAGAGCAGACTGTGTATAGCGAGTGGTTGGCTTCTGGTTATGCCGAAGCGGGTGAAACGTGTCAGCAATGCCATATGCCAGGTCTGTCCAATGACTCACGTATTGCTCTGATGCCCCCTTTTGCACGCGTTCGAAACACGGTATGGAATCACCGGATTGTGGGTGGAAATACGTTCTTGCTGTCGCTGCTAAAATATAAAAGAGACGCTTTTGGGGTTTCCCGTGGAGAGTTTGACTTTGAGAAAACAATAGAAGATACCCGGGCCTTTTTGGCGTCGGCGGTTGAATTGAACCTTGATGTACAAAGCGGGCCCGATTCTGTTGATGTTGTGGTTCAACTGACAAATCTGACCGGACACAAATTTCCAACAGGATATCCTGAGCGACGCGCTTGGTTGCATGTTCGGGTAGAAGACGAACAGGGTCAGGTCGTCTTTGAGAGCGGGGCCGTAGATAGTTTGGGGAATATTCGCAACGAGACTGCTGTTATGCCACATAGGGACCTGATCAACTCAGATCGGCAAGTTCAAATCTATGAAATGATCCCTGCGAATTTTAACGGTGAAAGAACACGCAGGCTTTTGAGAGTTTATTCAAAGATTAAGGATAACAGGCTGTTGCCCAATGGGTTTCGGGAACATGGCTCAAAGTATTCTAAAGACGTGCGCGTAGTAGGGGAGGCGATTAAGGATAGGAATTTTAATCACGAAGAAGGCAGCGATCAGGTGACGTATCGATTTGCGAAACCATTGAAAGGATCATTGCGTGTGTCCTGTGAGTTGATCTATCAATCGGTTCCTCCTGGGGCAATTGAAGATCTTAGGCGGTTCGATGGGCAAGATGTTTTACAGTTTCTACAGATCGTAAAAAATGCAATTCCACCTATGTATGAAGTGGTTGTAAATGCCACAGAAATA
>JABIFK010000576.1 GCA_018650745.1 Candidatus Latescibacterota bacterium
AAGGCGAAGTTGTTGTCGGTGTAGAAGTGGTCAAACAAAATGATGATTTGGTGCGTTTGAAGTTTTCGATTTCAGATACGGGTATTGGTATTTCAAAAGAGCAACAAGAACGCATCTTTCAAGCATTTTTACAGGCCGATGGCGGCATTACACGCCGTTTTGGTGGCACGGGGTTGGGCTTGTCTATTTCATCGCGTTTGGCACAGCTTATGGGCGGGCAGTTGCTTGTTGAGAGTGAGATGGGGAAAGGCAGCACGTTTTCCTTTGAAGTGGACCTAGGCATTCAAAAAATAATCGCCGAACCTGCGCGTGTTCTACAAGCGGTTGCGGGGCTTTCAGTTCTTGTTGTTGACGATAATGAAACAAATTGTAAAAGTCTTGATGCTTTTGATCCCGATGTTTTTGATCTCATTTTGATGGATATTCAAATGCCCGAAATGGATGGGTATGAAGCCACGCAGGAGATTAGAAAAAAAGAGCAGCGCACAAAGACGCATATGCCCATTGTTGCTTTGACCGCCAATGCGATGCAAGGCGATCGTGAAAATTGCTTGGAAGCCGGAATGGATGACTATGTATCCAAGCCGATTAAATTTGATGAATTGGCCGAAGTGATTGCGCGTGTTGTGGTAACGGGTGGTGAAGAGGATGTTGTTGCGCTGACGTGAGGAGGATGGTTGGCAAGGACAGGACTCAAATGTAATGTAATCAGCCGTCCAGAATACCTATTCTGGACGGCTGATGTTTTTTAGTTTGCTGTTTAATCTGCGACGAGGTCGGGGTAATGCGCTTTGCTTGCAGCCTCAACATTTTCTGGTGAGACGGGTTGTGAGAGGCCCACTTTAAAAGCAAGCATCCACATCACAAAGATGCCAAATAGGAGCATAAGCAGTTGCCAAACCCAAAGAGAGGGCAAACCTAGAGGTGCCCAAGTGGTTGGGTCGTTGGGGCTGGAAAAGAGCGTGTTACCAATTGTGGCAAATGGGCCGAAGCCAACGAGGAACCAAAAGATGGTGAGTATCCACGCAGGTGTAACCCATTTTTTTTGATCTTCATTGAGGCCAGAGATGGCCTGAATGAAGGTGTGGTGCTTTTTGCGTGATGCGTTTTCTTCTGGATTGTCTTCGCCAAACTTGGAGACCAAGATTGCGACGATGAGGTTGGCAAAGATGCCCCAACCTGCGCTGTGAATAGTGAGCGGGAATGCACCCCAATACCATTCGCCAATGGCACGCAAGTGTTCGGGTAAGAAAGCACCAAAGATAACCGGTAAGAGTGTAACGGTGCGGTCGGTAAGTGTGACGGCGACCAATCCGGCGACCAATCCCCAAACGACACCTTTTCGGGTTAACCATTTAAAATAACATACCCCCAAGAGGGCGGGATACATCTGAAAGCCATATGCAACGGCAAGCCCACCGAGCATAACGATGGCACCGGTAAATTGTGCGGCTACAAAAAGTGCGGCCACCGCAACGACAATGACAAAGATACGCCCGCAGAGTTTTTGCGTGCTGTCTGAGGCATCGGGTGCAATATAATGTCTATAGAGATCTCGCGTGACCATGCCAGAGAATGTGGACATATAGGCAGCGCCCGTCGATTGCATAGCTGCAAGGGCACAAACAGCGAGCAGGCCCACCAACCATGGTGCTGCATCTGAGAGCAAGTTGATGAGTTTGGGCACGAGTGTTTTGTCGGTGACACTTTCAAAGACACCCATGGCGACCAATACATTGCCGCCCAAACCTTGGAAGATGGTAAAGGTGAAAAGGATGATGCCAATAACAATTGATGATGCAACAACTTGCTGCCAGCGGAAAGGTTTGCTGGTTTTGTTGGCAAAGCACCACATTGAAAATGCGGGAGATGATTGAATACCCATCAAGGCAAACATGTAGGTGAGGCACATCATGCCGGTCCATATGCCACCTTGTGCCTTGGCACCTGAAGAGACCATTTGAATAGCCCCTGGCATGGCCACCACGTGAGAATGACCGTCGGGCGTGAGTTTTTGTCCAGATGCAACGTCGGCCCTGACGTAGTTGGCTATGCCTTCCGTAAACCCACTCCAACCACCTGAATATGTAATAACAATACCGCCTAAGATCACAATACCCACGGCAAGTAAAACACATTGGGCACAATCGACATATGCGACAGAGCGTAGACCGCCAGATGCCACGTAGATCATCACTACAGCGGAAAGTGCAAACATGCCCACTTCAATGCCAATAAGGCCGTCGGTAAGTACGTTAAAGAGGTCACCCGATGCACGCAGTTGAACGCCGAGATAGGGCACGCTGAAGAGAAAGGCAACGAGAACGGTGAGCAAGCGGATGGTGTTGCCACCATAATAATTGCTATACATCTCACCGGGAGTGATGTGGTTAAAGGCACGCCCAACGACCCATTGGCGCTTTAGAAAGAGCACGCCAGTAAACGGGATGGTGAGCGCATAAAACGATGCAAATGCATATGGCAAACCATCGGTGAGAATTTTGCCGGGATGCCCGACAAAGGTCCACCCCGAAAAGCTGGTGGCGGTTGCGGCCAAAACAAAGACCCAAATGCCAATAGAACGTCCGGCAACAAAATAATCTGCCGATGTTTTAGAGGTGATTGCACCTTTGATGCCCCAAAAAAGGCAATAAGCCCAGTACAATCCGACAAATGCAAAAAGCCAGATGAGTTTCGCTTCCAAGGTTTCCCTCCCTTTATGGTCATTTGGTTTTAGGCATCTGTTGTGTATATGCAATGGTTCTGATACTTCTTAAGCAACGTCTCAACAAATGTTCAGAGCCAAATGATTTGTGGCGTGATACTATGAGTTTGGTTTTGCGCACACATCATAATATCTTAAGAGCAAAAGAGCAATGGGAATTATTAAGATGTATAAAAAGTGATCATAAGACACAGGTAAGGTTTACAAATGAGTCAAGAGCTTTCGAGCCAACGTGCTGATATAAAGATAAAGATGTTGGAACAAAAACTTCAAGATCAGTTGTCACGGGAGATCTTATTAAGCCAACGTTTGCGGTTGGTTGTGGTGGCTGGCATCATGGGTATTTGTGGGGTGTTTTTGACGCTTGAATTTGCGCGTGCCATATGGATACGTGCTGAAGAGTTTCCACCTTTGGTCATTCTTCCCATTATTTTAGTCATGGTCGTCTATCAGCTGGTGTTACGGCACTATATCAATGGGCGATTGCACCAAGAAATAGCCGTATCAAGTTGGGTATGGTATGTACATACGGGCATAGAGATCAGTGTTGTGACGTTGGCTATGGTGCTCATGACGGACAATTTTCAAAATCCTATGTCTGTTTTGGTTGCGCCTCCTGCTTTGGCCTATACCATTTTAATTGTGTTGTCTACACTCCATCTCAATTTTAGAATGTCTTTATTTGCGGGAGGACTTGCTGCTTTTGAGTTTGTATGCTGGGCCATGGTTTTGATCTGGACATCGGAGACCATGGCAGATCTGGAACCTATTTTTAGGATTACATTTGTTTATGTGATAAAAGCATTGCTTTTGTTTTTGTGCGGTGTGGGAGCGGCTTTTGTTGCCCGTGAATTGCGGCGGCGGATGTTAAACGCTTTGCAGGCAACGGAAGCCCGTGACAAAGAAGAAGCGGCCAATGAAGCTAAGAGTAATTTTTTGGCCAATATGAGCCATGAAATTCGTACACCGCTCAATGCCATTTTGGGCTATGCACAATTGATGGATGTCGATTCCAATTTGACACTTCAGCAACGGCAAGCCATGCAGACCATTGGGTCCAGCGGCAACCATTTGCTCAATTTGATTAATGATGTGCTGGATTTGTCTAAGATTGAGTCGGGGCAAGAAATGTTGCAAACAGAAGATTTTGATCTTGCAGAATTAGCGTTGGGTGTGGGGACAATGTTTCAGTTACGATGTGAACAAAAAGGATTGGAATGGGCTGTTCTGGTCGATTCACCTCCTCTATGGGTGCAGGGTGACGAAGGGAAATTGCGCCAAGTATTGGTAAATCTTTTGGGCAATGCCGTAAAATTCACAGATCACGGCCGTGTGGCATTGACGATTAAAGAGATTAAACATGAAGAAGCAATAGGTACAGGATCTGGTGAACTTGTGTTAGAAACATTAAGGCGTGACGAACGACAATTTTTGTTTGAAGTACTGGATACTGGACCCGGTATTCCATCTGAGCGACAGGCGGCGATCTTTGATCCATTTCAACAAGAGGAATCGGGATATCGAAAAGGAGGCACGGGGCTTGGTTTGGCCATTGCTTATCGGCACGTAGCACTCATGGGAGGCGCTTTGCGTGTTGATTCAACTGTGGGTATAGAGACTCGTTTTTCTTTTGATCTGTCTTTACCCGTTGCCCAAGGACACAACAAAACGGAAGTGGAGACACTGGGGCGTGTGAAACATCTTACATCTGAGTGTCGGGTTCGGGCACTGGTGGTTGATGATGTGGAAGAGAACCGTGCAGTGATGAAGCAAATCTTGGAGCGGGTGGGGGTAACGGTTCTGTTGGCAGAGAGCGGAGAAAAGGCATTGGCATTGGTTGAGGCCGAGGTGCCAGATATTGTGTTTATGGATATTCAGATGCCCAATATGTCTGGCGAAAAAGTGATGCAAAAGTTGTTCGATATCTACGGCAGAGATGCCATGAAGATGGTTGCTGTTTCCGCCTCGGTTTTGTCACATCAGCGTCAATTTTATTTGGACGCAGGTTTTGAAGATTTTATCGATAAACCTGTTCATTTGGATCGTATATATGGGTGTCTGTCTGAGCTTTTGGGTGTGACATTTGATTCCGAAGATGATGGAACTGTAGATGCTGGTGTTGAGATTGATTTAAATGACGTGGTGATTGATGAGGCTGTTTGGGTGGGTCTAAAAGAGGCAGCAGATAATCATAGTATTACAGATTTGCGGCAACGGATTACTGCGTTGGAAAGTATGGGGGATGCTGAACGACATATTGCTGTCCAATTGCAGGCATTGGCACAACAGTTTGATATGGCGGGTATTTTAAAGATTTTGGACGAAGTTGGTCATGAATGAAGTGTGTTAAGACCGAACATCGTTTTCGCCAAACAGGAAAGAGAGCAAGGTGAAGCGTTTGCCCTTTGTAACGGGGGTTACTTCGTGAAGGTGAGAACTGGAAAAAAGGATGGCACCTCCGGGGTCGGGCTTGTAGAGATGAGGGCCATATTCGGGAAAGATAAGGTGCCCGCCTTCGTAACCTGTATTGAGGTTGAGTGTGAGGGCAAAACGGCGATGTGCCGTTGAGGGACTGAGGTTGTCACGGTGGGCGTGAAAGAAGCCTTTTACCTCTGAATCGTAACACACAATTTTGAAACCTTCAAATCGGGTGGCCTCAAAGTGAAAGGCTTTTTTGAGTTCGGGCATCACACGTCGCCCAACAGTGGTAGAGATTAAGCGCATGAGTTTTTCGTCGGTGACCACATGGTCCCGGCGTTTTTTATTGTTGTGATCAATGATGTTTTCTCTGTGTTGATGAATGGATTGTTCAACACCCGTTTCTTCGTTGCCTTGGGTTTGCCATACGTTGATGAGGGCTTGGCATATGTCGGGTGTGAGCACGTTTGGTATGAGGAGCACGGGCGCTTGTGTGGTAATTTCTTGGGGCGAGGGTTGGGGGTGTTCGGTGAGGGTCTGTGTAATTTGTTCGAGTGCCAAGTTTGAATCATTGAGCGTGTGCGTAGATAATACGCGTAAGTTTGGGTTGAGCACTAAAACGATTGGATACTCTGTCTCACCTATGCGATAAGCTTTCCGAACTTTGTTCTCTATATCTGTAAATATGGCGGGCGATGTATGCGTGATCTTTTGTTCAGATTGAACAATGAATATATCGGGTGCGTCTTCTTGTTCTTGAAGCAAGTTGACAAATGAACGGATTTTTTCATCTGTATCGGGTGCAAAGACAAGCACTGTTGGCACACCACCCGCTCGCGCATAAAATCGTGTGGGTGTGCCGCCTTGAATTGGAAGGACAAAATCTGGTGCACGTTCGCCCTGTCCGATGTGAGTAGATGTGTTCATAGGTTAAAGAAATATACCCGGTAGGTTTCTCTGCCGGGCTTTTTAATTGGAAAATGCGACGGATAAGTTTTGTGCTGCGGCTTTGAGTCTTCTGTCTGATGTCCATAATGGCATTCGAGAAAGTTTCGCAGAAGCCAATAGATGAATATCTATAAACCCGATACCAAGTCCCATCAGTTGATGTATTTCGATAAAGTATAGGATTTCTTGCTGATCTACGGTGTTGGTCTGGGGGAGATCCTGTAAAAGAGAAAGAAATGCTTGTCGATTTTGAAGATTACCACAAGCCAACTCTCCAATAATAAATGGATGACAGGCGACTTCTCCGTTTATCAAGAGGTTCTGGAGGCGTGTGTCTCCAGAGCGTAGGTAAGTAATCCAAATAGATGTGTCGACCAAAATCATGCATTATGCCGTTTTTAACGTCGTCTTGGAATTGGCTTTAACTGAGGCTCTGTTCCCGCCAGCTCTGCAAGTCTTTTGCTGCTTTCACGAGAGATCAGCGCTTCCAAGCCCAATCTTACCAGTGCTGTTTTTTCAGCAATACCTGTCAACTCTGTTGCTTTTTTCAGGAGCAGATCATCTATGTTGAGTGTTGTTTTCATACATACAAGTATGTATGAATAATACATACTTGTCAAGGCTGATTTACCACAAATGCATCGCTTCCTTAAACATCTTCTCATAATCTTCGGCTTCGGCTGGGCGTGGCGAAAGTTTTGTGACGCGATGCTGAGGCAGTGTGCCTTCTACGAGTTTGGGAATGTCATTTTCTGTGAATCCGATGGCCGAAAGACCGTTGGGCATTTCGAGTTGTTTCATCATTGATATAATTTGATTTGCAAGGATGTCGCCTGCTTCTTCGTTGGATGCCTTGCTGATGTCAGCACCCATCAGCGATGCGGCATGCAAGTGGCGTTCGGGACACGCTTGACCTGTGAATCGGAATACTGGAGGCGCGTTGAGTGTGACCGACATGCCGTGTGGCACAATGGGGTGATCGGTGATCATGCCTTCGGGTTTAAAGTCGCGTACCATTCCCGAAACGGGATAAGACATGCCGTGACATAAATGTACGCCTGCATTGCCAAATCCCATGCCCGCCATTGAAGCGGCGAGCATCATGGCACCACGCGCTTCGTCATCTTCGGGGTTGCGTACCGCGCGTACGATATATTGGGTAACGTATTCAATTGCTTTGAGTGACCAAATATCACTGATGGGGTTTGAGCCTTGATATGCTGGGCGTTCAATAGGTCGAT
Organism: Candidatus Latescibacterota bacterium; assembly: GCA_018650745.1. GTDB lineage: Bacteria > Latescibacterota > UBA2968 > UBA2968 > UBA2968 > JABIFK01. Next base: position 7,333 of record JABIFK010000576.1, read on the forward strand.
TGGGTCTGGGGCGTTGGTTGTAGGGAATGGCGGTATACGACTCAAGCGCATGACAGAGCACATCTAAACCCGTGGCGGCAGCGACAACGGAAGGCATGGTGTGGGTGTTTTCTGGATCGACAATGCCGAGGGTGGGTTTAAGGTATCGATGTGCAATACCTGTTTTGACGTGGCGGTCTGAAAGGTCCATAATGGCCACACCTGTTGTTTCGCTACCCGTACCTGCTGTGGTGGGAATGGCGAACAATGGTTTGACGGGGCCAGGTACGGGTTTGCCTTGGCCAATGGGCGCATTGATATAGGCAAAAAAGTCGTCGGGATAGGTGGCGTATAAGTTGGCTGCTTTGGCTGTGTCAATGGCTGAGCCACCGCCAATGGCCACATAAGCTTCGTAGTTTCCTTGTGTGGCCACTTCGATCGCGTCTTTGAAAGACACATCGGTGGGTTCAACACGGGATCGATCAAAAAGGTCGTATTCAATGCCTTCTGTTTCGAGCGATTCACGCGCAACTTGAACAGGGGGCAGATCAACAAGGTTGGGATCGGTAACCACGAGGACGCGTTTGATGTTCATGTCGCTTAAGTCCATACCTATTTCTCGCGTAATACCCGGCCCAAAACGCAAGTTGGACGTGCTCATTTGAATGGCCAAGTCTTTTTCTTCAGTCATGGTTTAATCTCCTGTGCGATGGCGTAGGCGGTCGCTAAAAATTAGAAATTAAAAATGTAAAATGCAAAAATGGTGTATCTCTTTTTCAACTTTGCATTTTTAATTGTTTTCCGAGTTTTTGCCAAAAGAATAAAACAATAAAAAGACACAGCCCGATGCCATGGGTGATAAAAGCAGGCCACAAAAGCAAACCGGCGATACCAAAAAAGAGAATACGAACGGGTAACGTCAGGCGGCGCATGTGAAAGCCTTCTGAGCCTGCGGCAAATGCAAGCAAGCCCAGCAGTGCGCTGAGTGTTGTTTCTGTAACATGCCACCAGGCACCTTCAAAAAGGATGGGTGTGTAACAGAATAAGAGTGGGATGATGTAGAGTCCTTTGGCGATGCGCCAAGATTCAAACCCTGTTTGCAGTGGGTTGGCTCCCGAAATACCAGCTGCTGAGTATGCGGCCAAGCAAACGGGTGGTGTGACGTTGGCATCTTGAGAATACCAAAATATTAGGAGGTGTGCTGCCATAAGGCCTACGCCTAAATTCGTAAGGGCCGGCGCGGCCAGTACCGCTAAGACAATGTAAGAAGCTGTTACGGGTAATCCCATCCCTAGGATGAGCGAGGCAAGGGCAATGAGGATAATGGCAAGTAGAACACTGTTGCCTGCAACGGCAGAAATGAGCAGTGAAAATTTAATGCCTACACCCACCATGAGCACAACGCCAACGACAATGCCAGAGCATAAAAGAATAATGCCCGTGGTAACCAAATTATGTGCACCCAATGCCAGTGCATCAAGAATGTCGCGGAAGGTCATACGGGTTTTGGCATTGAGCCAACTGGCGCCTATAATGCTTAGGGTGCCAACTGAAGCTGCATAAGTGGGTGTGAATCCGTAGATGAGTAAGCCGATGAGAACAAACAGCGGGATTGAAAAATGCCAGCCTTCTTTGAGCACGTCTTTGAGTTTGGGAATTTCAGAGGCTTCAAGGGGTTGAATACCGCGGTTGCGCGCTCGAAAGTGCACAAAGAAGATGACGCTGATAAAGTAGAGCAACGCGGGGATGATGGAGACGACCACGATGGTGAGGTAGGGAATTTGTGTCCATTGGCTCATGATAAAAGCACCCGCGCCCATAATTGGTGGCATGAGTTGGCCACCCGTTGAGGCAGCTGCTTCTACTGCGCCTGAAAAGGTAGCCGAAAACCCGGTGCGTTTCATCATGGGGATGGCGAGGGAGCCAGAGCCAACGGTGTTGGCGACGGCACTGCCAGATATGGAACCGAGCATGCCACTGGCGCAGACGGCCATTTTAGCAGGGCCACCCACGGTGTGCCCAAGCAGTGAAAGGGCCAAGCGAATCATGAAGTCGCCTGCGCCGGATTTAAGTAGGAAGGCTCCAAAGAGCACAAAAAGCGCAACAAAAGTAGATGATATGGTGGCGATGGTGCCAAAGATGCCATCGGGGGCAAAGTACATCCGGTAAAGCATTCTTGGAAGTGATACACCGGGAAAATGCCACATGCCCGATACAAATTTTCCCCAAAAGAGTGCGTAGGTGAGAAAGGTGAGGGCTAAGATGGGGATAAACAAACCGGTGGTGCGTCTTGTCATTTCGAGTAAGAGGAGGATGGCCAGGCTCGCAAAGACGAGGGCAGATGTATTGGGCACTTGGTTTCGGGCGTGGAGGGCATCTTCAAAAAAGATGAGATAGAGTGCGGTTAAGATGGATAAGAGTGCAAGACCATAATCGATGCGCAATCCAAAATCTTTTTTTGGGCTGAAAGGATATTGCAAATAACCCAGAAAGAGAATGAGACCAAAGTGAATGGCATTGCGTTGAATTTCGGGTAAAACGCCAACGGCATTGCTCCACAAATGGAATAGAGACAGCAGGATGCCCACAACAAATACAACAGTATGGTGTTTTCCTGTGAGCGCACGTTGTGTTGTTGAGACCTCTCCACTGAGATCTTCAATGGGTTGTGCTGATGTGTTTTGAGACATAGAAAGTAGAAAGCAACAAGCGCACAGAAGATGTGAGAGAAATGTCCAAATCTTTGTACCTTTGTTTCCTTACAAAATTATGGGACCAAGAGTGATTCTGGAATGGTTAGGCCTTTTTCTCGATAGAACTTGGCTGCTCCGGGGTGCAGTGGCACAGCAAGACCCGTAATCGCTTTTTCGAGTTTCATAGCCAAAGTTGCTTTGTGAATGTTTTGTATTTCTGCAAGATGATCGTATATGGTTTTGGTGAGGGTGTAAATGACCTCTTCGGATAAATCTTCATGACACGCCAAGAAGTTGGGTTGTGCAATGGTTTGAATGGGTTTTGTTTGGCCTGGGTAGGTGTTTGTGGGCAAGGTATAGGCTATCCAGACAGGGAATTCTGCACGAATTTTTTGCAGTTGTGCATCGGTAAAGGACAATATGGTGACGTCTTCTCCCAATTGGGCCAATGCTTGCGTCACTGCGGCTACAGGGGGCCCTGCAGGCGTACTTGCACCTGCTATGCGTCCATCAATCATGGTTTGTACTGATGGGCTGTAACCGAGGTATTCAGGCGTTAAGTCATCTTCGGGTTGAATACCCAGCGCGTTCAGTATGGTGCGCGTTGAGCCTTCTGTGCCACTTCCACGTTTGCCAATGGAATATTTCTGTTTTAAATTTTGTAAATCTTGGATGTTGCCTGTTTTAACATATTTGGTTTGTAACAAAAAATGTTCTACATTTTCCCACAACATGGTAATGGCACGGATATTTTTAATGGGTTGATTTGAGTATGTGCCTTTGCCCTGATAAGCCATTGCACCATATAAACCTTGTAAGATGGCCAGTTGGGCTTCTTTGTTAATGAGCATTTGAATGTTTTCACCCGAGCCGGCTGAGTTAATGGCCGATGCGGTGATGGTGGGCGCTTGCTTTTGGGTGATGATGGTGCCCAATGCCACCCCCACTGGGTAATAGGTGCCCCCCGTTGTTGCTGTGGCAATGATGAGGCTGTGATTTTTTTCACCTGTTTGTGATCCGCCACAAGCGACAAGCAGTGTTAAAAAGAAAAATAAGACCATTTTGTGTTTCATAAATCCCCCATAAGGCGCAATGCGTTGTATGCCGTCATTTTAGCAGCTTGTATGATACGGTTCCGCACACACCCGTCAAGCAAAAATTGGCTGTTTTGTGCGGGGGCTTTGTATCTTGACAACGGTGTGAGCGATATCTATACTTTTTGGATGATATATGGCGTCAAAAAAGACCGTGAGGCAGGAAAAGGTGAAAAAGGTGGAAAGGCAAAAGACAAAAGGCAAATGTGAAGGCCGTACCATACTGGGTTGGCAGGGATGGGGCTTTTGCCGTTTGCCGTTTGCCGTTTGCCTGTTGGTTCTGGTTGGTTGTGGCCAATATACGGCTTACGACCATTTAGACCAGGCATTGCTTGCGCAAGCACAAGGTGACATTGAAACCGCATTGGTTCAGATGCAAGCTGCTGTAGAAATTCAACCCCAAGATGCTTACTTGCTTCGCCAATTGGGGTGGATGTATCAGCAGCGCAAAGAATACGATGCTGCATTTGTGGCATTTCAAACGGCCTTAAAGCTCGAACCCGCTTACGTGGCAGTCTATCAAGATTTGGCCATGCTTTCGGAAGAGCAAGGCGATATTGAGGGGGTCATTGGCTGGTTGGAAAGTGTGGTGGCCGCTGTGCCCGACTATAAGGCGTCTTATCGTGATTTGGCAGCTTTCTATTTGCGTCAAGAACGATTTCAAGATGCGCGCAGTCTGTTAGACGGTGTGGTGGTGCGTTGGCCCGAAGCCACTTGGGCATATTTCCGTTTGGGTGGTTTGTATGTGCATTTAGATTTGCCAGCACAGGCCATCGAATCCTTTCGCAAGGTGGTTGTTTTAGAGCCGGTTACCGATATAGAATATGCCTTGTTTGTTGAAGCACACAGTGCATTGGGCAATGTGTATTACGATCAGAAGAATTATGATTTGGCCATTGAATTTTTTGGAAAAGCTATTGAGCTCAACCCAGCAGATCACAGCAGCATGAATAATTTGGCTTGGGTATATGCCACACAGCGCACCCTGGTGGAAGATGGCATTCATTTTTCGCGTCGCTCATTGCAACTTAGACCCAATTCACCAACCTATTTGGATACTTTGGCTGAACTTTATTTCATATCGGGCGATGTTGAGCAGGCCATTCAGATTATTCGTCAAGCCATTGCACAAGATCCCGATCAGCCAGAATTGCGCGCACATTTGCGTCGGCAGTTGGCACGTTTTTTGGCCCGTGGCCAAGGAAGGGTTTGATATATGGCCGAAGAAGAAGCTGGAGAGGTCGAAAAAAAAGACAGCGGTGGACCTGGGCGTTATTTTGTTTTGGTTTTGTTGATTTTGCTCTTAGAAGGGGGTGTGGGATATTGGTTGCTGGACCGGGCTGTTCCTGCCCCAGAAGTTGCGGAAGAAGTGATCGAGGCAGAAGAGGACGAGGTGGTGGTTTGGAAAGCGCCTATTTATTATGAAGCAATGGAAAATCTCATTGTAGAACCCACCTCTGTACGTGGCAAAAGCATGGTGCGTTTGAGTTTGGCATTACAGGTAGATGATCAAGTGGTTGTTGACGAACTCACATTGCGGCACACTATATTTTGGGATCTGATATTGAGGCAATTGGAGTTGTTAGACGAAAAGGATTTTCGAGATCCTGCCAAGAAAAAGGTAAAAGAAATGTTGGTTAAAGCGCTAAATGCAGAACTTAAAAACCCTGGTGTGTTAGATGTTATGATTATCGATATTATTTTGCAGTAAAAAACGGATTAGCGAATATCATAGAGTGGGTGTGTTCGTCTATTCGCTTGGAGGGTGTTTTGCCAAAACGAGAAGATCCAGAATGGAGCCGTTTTGTCGGCCCAGATCATATGCTTGACAAGCTTTCTGATATTATGGGGCAATTGGCTGTTTTTGACACGCTTACGTGGCGAGAATTGGCAACATTAGAGCGTATTGTACATCGTCGTCGTTTTATGGCTGGTGAAGTGGTGATTCGTGCATTTACACCCCGCTCTGGATTATTTGCTGTGGTATCGGGTCGTGTACACGTGATTCGGCATCGCGCAGGCGAGCCCGATTTGATCTTGGACACATTGGGCGAAGGTGAGTTATTGGGTGAATTTGCTTTGTTAGATGACTCTCCTCGTTCGACATCTATTGTGGCGGCAGAACAAAGTGAACTCATTGGCTTTTTTAGGTCTGACCTGGTTGACCTGATCCAAACAGAACCTCAAATGGGTTTTAAAATACTCTATCGTTTGGCACAAGTGATGTCCAAACGCATGCAAGTGGTGATGCAATCTTTGCGCAATTTGCGTGAAGCACTCCATAAAGAACTTACCTAAGCCTTTGTGCTTGCTCGTGTTTGACACAAGACCTATATTTATTAACTGTTTGGGTCCTCTGCGTTCCACTTTTTATGGGTGTGAAAAGGGACGCAGATTATAAAATACGATTATTGCTGTTTTTTAAACCTGTAACGAGAGGATGTTGGGATATGACGCGAATCGAGTCGATTCATGCACGTGAAATTTTGGATTCTCGTGGGAATCCAACCGTTGAGGTCGATGTTCATTTGACTTCTGGCGCAGTAGGACGTGCAGCGGTTCCTTCGGGTGCATCAACGGGTGTGCATGAGGCTGTTGAGTTACGCGATGGCCAAAAACGGTATTTGGGAAAAGGGGTTGCAAAAGCGGTCAAAAATGTAAACACCATCTTGGCCAAAGCTGTGGTAGGGTTGGACCCTTCTGATCAGATTAACGTAGATAAGGTGATGTGTGAAGCAGATGGCACGCCCAATAAAGGCAAAGTAGGTGCCAATGGTATTTTGGGTGTTTCACTGGCCACGGCAAAAGCGGCTGCAGCAGCTTATGGTATGCCGCTCTATCGTTATATTGGTGGGGCATCGGCTTGTCAGTTGCCTGTACCTATGATGAATATTCTAAATGGTGGTGCACACGCCGACAGCAGTGTTGATTTG
>JABIFK010000650.1 GCA_018650745.1 Candidatus Latescibacterota bacterium
GTGTTGCAGATGTGATGCGTGAGCGTTTGATTCGAAGAATGATTGAGGTGGGGGAAGACGCACCTGAGATTGTGGTGACGGCTTCTAAGGGAAGTGGACAACGACAGGTGACGGAGGCGGAGGCTAGGGCGTAAGTTTGGAAAATTTAAAAAATCTGTTTCGGGAGTAGATTTTGATACTGTGCTTGGGGTACCATTGTTGCCAACGCGTAACGCAAGTTGCTGTCGAGTTGGCTTTGGGTGTTGATTGTGCTGTCTGAGGCGCAGACAATAAATCTGAAAAAGTGGACGGTAGTTGTTGCTGTCGTCCCTTTTTAATTTAGACAATAGATGCGTTGTTCGAATATAAAGTATTGAGTAATTTATGTTTATGAAAACAAATTATTTTGTGAGTATTCAATTTTGAACTTCACTGTGTACCTGATACAATAATTTATTTTGTTTTTTATCCTTTAGATGTAATACGCCCGATCTTCTTCTTCAATAATAGAACCATCCGTTGCTACGTTGAACTTGTCAGCCCATTCCGAGAGTTGCTCGTTAATGGTGTCGGGTATTTCGATGCCGTGCTTGAGGCGGTGTATTCTGTTGCGGTGTTCAAATTCACCAGGCACTTGCACTTCGTCTACACCATCGGCAGGTTCACTTTGTTTAATGTTGTCCAAAAAGGCGCGTATGCCGCCTTGATAGCCCGTGAGATCTGTGAACGCGTTGATGTTGATGACTTGCATAAATGCATAACCAAAAGGACACCCCTCACCAAAGTTGCCAGCCAACTGGCCCATCAGGCACGCGGCCAACGAAAAGGCATATCCTTTGTGCCCTCCAAAGGTGCGGAGGTATCCACCGTCGTAAAACTCATGAGGGTCGGTTGTCGGCACGTTGTTTTTGTCGACGATGTAGTTTTCTGGTACAGCTACGTTCTTGCTGCGTGCTACTTGCAGTTTGCCTTCGGCAACAACCGAGGTTGCAATGTCTAAGAGAAAGGGTACTTCGTCTCCGGTTGGAATGCCTATGGCAATTGGGTTGGTACCGAGGCTGCCTTTTTTACCACCAAAAGGAAGTACCTTTAAAGCATTGGGTGCACCTCTGCCGACCATTGCAATGCCAACAAATCCTTCACGGGCTGCAATTTCGGCATAGTGCCCCAAACGACCAATGTGTTCGATTTGCGTGAATGAGACCGAACAAATTTCAGATGTGCGGGCTTTTTCGATGGCTTTGTTAAGGGCGCGATAGGCCGTTAGGTGACCTGGGCCTTGGTGGCCGTCGAGCACCAAGGTGGTGAGAGATTCACGTACCACGGTAGGTTCTGTACCTGCATTCATCAACCCGTCAGAAATGCGGTGCATATATGTTGGCACACGAAGTACACCGTGTGAGTCGTGGCCTGTAAGGTTGGCCCCGACGAGGATATTTGCAACAATATGGGCGACTTCATTTGTTGCGCCAGATACTTCAAATAGACGTCTCGTTAATGCATGAAGATAGGTTGGTTTGTATGTGTGCATTTGCATAGTAAAATGATTCTCCTTGGATGGTGAAGCACTGCAGTATTTTTTCGGCTTTTATGATGCATTAGAATGGAAGCAAAAGCTATTGTTAATCGAGGTGGGTCACGTGGTGAGTATTTGCTCGTTGTTCATTACAAGCCTGAGTGGCTTTGATGAGGTGAAACCCGAATGCGTTTGATGTTGGAACAGGTCGATTTCATGATTTTGGATGAACCCACCACACATTTGGATATTGAATCGGTTGAGGTTTTGGAATCTTTGTTGTCTGCATTTCGTGGTGGGTTTGTGCTGGTGAGCCACGACCGACAGTTTGTGTCTCATGTTTCAGACCGGATTTATACATTGGATGATGGCTTGCTGGTTCAGCTTTGAATTGGAGCGCTTGATGAAGATCGTTTATTCACATACACATTCAGATCACGCACCAACACATCAGTTGTTTGGTGATGGATTACGCCCTGCAGTGGAAGTGCCAGAGCGTGCCAATCGGATTTTGCAAATATTACAAGAGCGTGAGATCGGTGAAATTGTCGAAACCAAAGTATTTGATATGGATGTGTTGAAAACCGTGCATGACGAAGGTTTGGTGAGTTTTTTGGCCAATGTTTATGATGAATGGGCACTTTCTGGGCGTGCAAACGATGTGGGATTGATTCCTGACACATTTGCGATGAGGCCATTGGGGGATAAACCAGAAGAACTTGTGCGACAGGCAGGGTATTATTGCTTTGAAACGCAGACGCCTATTTTGAAAGGTACTTGGCAAGCAGCCCAACAGGCTGCTTATGGTGCGCTTACGGGAGCAGGTGTGTTGTTGGCGGGCGAAGGTTATGCGTATGCACTTTGTCGTCCACCTGGGCATCATGCAAGTCGAGATTTGTATGGTGGATATTGTTATCTGAATAATGCTGCATTGGCCGCACAGCGTTTAAGCCTGTACGGGCGTGTTGCCATTTTGGATGTGGATTACCATCACGGAAATGGAACACAGTCGATTTTTTATGATTCAGCAGATGTCTTATTTGTTTCCATCCACGCAGACCCGAATCTGGAATACCCATATTACAGTGGGTATGCATCAGAACGTGGTGTAGGGAAAGGACACGGCTATACGTACAATATGCCGCTTCCATTTGGATGCGATGATGATGAATATTTGGCAACATTGAATCGTGCCTTGGAGCAGATTAGAAAATTTGGTGCAGATTTTTTGGTGGTTTCACTGGGGGTAGATTTTTGTAGGGAGGACCCTTTGTGTCGTTTTTGTGTGTCACAAAATGTGTTTGCACGGGTGGGGAATATGATAGGTGCACAAAAAAAA
>JABIFK010000879.1 GCA_018650745.1 Candidatus Latescibacterota bacterium
GACCAGCTTATTTTATTGGCTGAATATATGGTCGCACGCTGGGCGTGTTATCCAATTGTTTGGATTTTAGGCGGAGATGGCAGTTACGAGGGTGAACATGCCGAACGATGGCAGCGCATTGGTAAAACTGTGTTCGGTAAAAATGCACACGCACCAATCGCGATGCATGTTCAAGGCCAACAGTTTCCTGTGGAAGAATTTCGCGGTGAAAGCTGGATGGATGTTTTGGGGTATCAGAGTGGTCACGGAGATGGTGAGACGGTCTTACAGTGGATCACTACTGGGCCGCCTGCCGAAGAGTGGAAGAAGACGCCTCGCCAATTTTATTTGAATATGGAACCCGCTTATGAGAACCATGTGGCCTATCAGTCCAAAAAACCACACGATGCGGCTTCAGTAAGAATGGCGATCTATTGGAGTTTACTCAATGCGCCCACGGCAGGTGTGACTTATGGTGGGCATGGTGTATGGGGGTGGGATGATGGCAGCGGCCCACCAATGGATCATCCAAATTCTGGTACGCCATTACCCTGGCGAGATGCTTTGATCATGGAAGGTGCTGAACAAATGCGTCATTTGAGGGACGCATTTGACATTGTTGAATGGTGGCGTTTGCGTCCGGCCCCAGAGGTTTTGGCAGAACAACCCGGTGAAGAGGATGTGCACAATCATATTCTAATTTCAAAGACAAACACGAGCGATTACATCGTGGCATATACACCACAAGGCAAGCCTATCAAGATCAATATGTCTGGTTTGCCGAGTCGATTAGGGGCCGTATGGTATAACCCTCGAACCGGTGAACCCGAAGCCGCCGCGCCCAATGAAGACGGTGACGTACGCATCTATGATACCCCAGATGATGAAGATTGGTTATTGGTTTTGGCCTGATTTTTTATTGACCCCAGCTCTTACCCTACCAAGGCTTATGGTGTTTGGTGAAAGAATTCGGCAATGGTTAGATTGGGTTTTGATCTTTAGTCCGTAGGACTTTGCAGTAATAACATTGGAATTTATTCCGGTGCGATGGTTGTGCGATTATCGAAATGATTTTCAATCTCCATTAATCTCGCGCGTTTATAATATGCAAAATGTAAAAGGAGATGTCATGAAGGTTGTGTATCTCGAACCCGTTCCCAATGATGTAGAAGCCATCGTTCGAGAGTGTTTGCCAAGCGATTTGTCATTGCAGGTGTTGGCCGAAAATGAACGGCCTGAAGGTGTGGTTGCCGATGCTGATTTTTTATTGGTGGCAACCACAAAGGTGACGCCCAACGTGTTTGATGCTGCAAAGAATTTGAAGCACATTCAGCATCAAGGTGTGGGATATAATAACATTGACTTGGACGCAGCGAAAGCCAGGGGTATTACCATTGGGCTTACGCCCGAAGGTACGAGTATTCCTGTTGCGGAGCATGTGTTTTTGTTGATCTTAAGTCTCTATCGAAAAATATTTGAAGCGCGACAATCTTTGCGCGATGGCAAGTGGTTACAGTGGGAGTTAAGACCGCATTCCTACGACTTGGTAGGGAAATCTGTGGGCATTGTTGGCTTGGGGCGCATAGGGAGAGAGTTAAGCACATGTCTACGGGCATTTGGTTGTGAAGTGTTTTACACCGATGCGGTGCGTGCATCCGAAGTAGAAGAATTAAGCTTAGGCGTGGTGTTTACCGATCTGGATGATTTGTTGCAACGCTCTGACATTGTGAGTTTGCACGTGCCCTTATTACCCGAAACGCGCAATCTCATTGGATCGCGTGAGTTGGAATTGATGAAGTCCAATGCCATTTTGATCAATGCCGCACGTGGCGGGCTCATTGACGAGGCTGCTCTAGCCTCGGCTCTGAACGAGGGGCAAATTGCAGGGGCTGGTTTAGACGTATTTGAACAAGAGCCACCACCGAAAGATCATCCGTTGTTGTTTATGGACAATGTCGTTGCTGTGCCTCACATTGCAGCGGGTACACGGGATGCCTATGCCACCAAAATGCGGGCTGCGTTTGCGAATATGCAACGGGTGGCAAAAGGTGAAGCGCCTATTAATCAAGTGGAATTATAGAACGTAGGTGGTCTTAATCCCAATGATGGTGTCTGTCATTTAAACGATTACCCCGGCCAGTTTCCCGAATGTCCGTATGGGTATTTGACCTGGACAAATACAACGGGCGAACATTGGGCTGATGCAGATCGCGGATGGGCATGGGGTTCCTGTTTGGCAATTGGGGCCAGAAAGTCGATTGCCAAATGTGCCTTGTGTGGTTTTTTCGGGCAATGTGGGCCAAGAAGACAGCTTGGCAAAGACTATAGGCATTTTGCGTGAGGCGTGTGATGGATGATTTTTGTGGGGCATTGGCAGGCAGATTTAAATGTAGGGTTATTTGTCAGATGCCAAGGTGAAAATTGTAAAAGATATGTGGCGATAAATTGTATTTTGGTAATCTATCTTAAGGTGTGTGTTATGAGTGCCGAGAAACATAAATTGCATTATACCTCGTTGAATCGCAAGACGGGTGATGGTGATGGTCTTTATGAGGTTGATGTACACGCGTCAGTGGAAGAACTTGAGCATTTGGCACGCGCTGGTTATTTGGTCCGTGACGGGTTGTTTCAAGGTGAGGCGTTGCAAAAGTTGCAAAAAGCCTTGGATCATTTGGAAGAGAATGAACATGACAGGTTTAAAAACGATCCTTCACAAGAACGATCTTGGGGGCATATTCCACGGCATTTGATGGACAAAGATCCTGTGTTTTTGGATCTGTTAAAATTGCCACCGGTTTTATCCATTGCACGGGCAATGATGGGCCCATTGGTACGTTTACGCGGGTTGAGTGCACGCATCAGTTATCCGGGGCCCGTGTTGCATGAAACACCTTGGCATCGGCATTTGCGTGTGATATGCAAACCCCTTCCGCCGTGGTTCTCAGAACCTCATGCCTTAGATGCATTGATCTATTTGGACGATCTGGATGAAAAGACGGGTGCTGTTTCTATTGTGCCAGGCTCGCACAATTGGTTGGACCGTGAACCACCAAATGGCAGTTATGAACCGGTTGAGGGTGAGCTTGAAGTTCGCGTAAAAGCGGGTGGTGCGGTATTGATTCATTCCAATCTGTGGCATCGTGGGTTGCCAACCTTGGCGGCCAAACGACGGATGCTGATTTTGAGTTATACCCCCACGTGGTTGCGCCGTTCACCACATGGGGGACCTCAGCCCGATGAGGGTCTGACCCAAGCTGTTTTGGATGGCGACGATGAAGAATCCCATATCCTATTGGGCAAAGGTGGATACACATAATCCTCGTGTCTGTTCTTTTGGGAAATGTTGTAAAAAATAAAAAAGATTCATTTCGTAGGGGCAAACTTTGTGCTTGTCCAATAATTAAAAGGAGCTGTGCAACATGTCTGACCGTATAGAAGTTGGTGGTTTGAAAATTGATGCAGAATTATACGCGCTGATAAAAGATGAAATCGCCCCTGGTACTGGAGTCGATAACGATGCTTTGTGGGAAGGTTTTGGAAAAATTGTTTCTGACTTGGCACCTAAAAATCATGAATTATTGGAAAAACGCGATGCCATTCAGGCACAAGTTGATGCTTGGCATGCAGAGCGCAAAGGACAAGCGCTTGATGCTGCGGCATACAAATCCTTTTTGCAAGAGATTGGATATTTGCAACCTGAAGGGGATCATTTTCAGGTGCTGACAACAAATGTCGATTCTGAAGTTGCCAAGATTGCAGGGCCTCAGTTGGTTGTTCCGGTAGACAACGCACGATATTGTCTCAATGCCGCCAATGCACGGTGGGGCAGTTTATACGATGCATTTTACGGTACAGATGTCATTGCTGAATCTGATGGTGCTGAAAAGACGAGTGGATATAATCCTGTGCGCGGTGAGAGAGTCGTTGCTCAAGCGCAGGCCTTTTTAGATGAGACGGTTCCCTTAAACGGTGGATCATATGCAACTGTCACACGGTTCACTTTGGATGACGATGGCGAGAAGAAGACGTTGGTTGCCACTGTGGATGGTGAACGTACGGGTTTGCGATCGCCCGGTCAGTTTGTGGGGTATGTAGAAGATGGTGGCGATTTGGTTTCGATATTGCTCCAAAACAATGGTCTTCATATTGAAGTTCAAATTGACGCCAATCATCCGATTGGCAAAACCCACCCAGCAGGTGTGAAAGATGTGGTGTTGGAGTCTGCCATCACGACGATTCAAGATTGTGAAGACTCTGTGGCTGCTGTGGACGCTGAAGACAAAGTGCGTGTGTATCGCAACTGGTGTGGGTTGATGAAAGGCACATTGGAAACATCGTTTCAAAAGGGTGATCAGACGGTGGCTCGGAGATTGAATCCTGATCGGCAGTATATGGGTGTTGGTGGAGAACCTCTGACTTTACATGGGCGCAGTGTGTTGTTGGTGCGCAATGTGGGCATGCATATGTATACCGATGCTGTTGTGACATCTGATGGCGCAGGCATTCCCGAAGGTTTCTTGGATGCGTTGGTCACATCGTTGGCCGCCATTCATGATTTAAAAGGGGATGGCGATATTAAGAACAGCCGAGCGGGCAGTGTCTATATCGTAAAACCCAAAATGCACGGGTCAGATGAAGTGGCAGCAACTGTTGAATTATTTGGTCGTGTGGAGAATGTGTTGGGATTGGAAAAGAATACATTGAAAATTGGTATTATGGATGAGGAAAGACGCACGACGGTGAATTTGAAACGTGCGGTGTGGGAAGCTCGTGAGCGGTTGATTTTTATCAATACGGGATTTTTGGATCGAACGGGTGATGAAATGCATACGAGTATGGAAGCTGGCGCGATGTTGCCTAAGGCCGAGATCAAAGAGCAGTCGTGGTTGGGTGCGTATGAAGATTGGAATGTGGATGTGGGCATTGAGACGGGATTGATTGGCAAAGGGCAAATTGGCAAAGGGATGTGGGCCATGCCCGATCATATGAAAGCCATGGTTGACTCTAAAATGGGGCATCCGCAAGCTGGTGCCAGCACAGCGTGGGTACCGTCGCCAACTGCTGCAACGCTTCATGCCATGCATTATCATCAGGTAAATGTGGCAGATCGACAAGAGGAATTGGCCAAGCGTGAACGCGCAAGTTTGGATGCAATTTTAACACCGCCGTTGTTAGATCGTGAATTAGATACCGAAACCATTCAGCGTGAGCTAGATAACAATGCTCAGGGGATTTTGGGCTATGTGGTGCGTTGGATTGATCAAGGTATTGGCTGTTCTAAGGTGCCCGATATGAATGATGTGGGATTGATGGAAGATCGTGCAACGTTACGTATTTCAAGCCAGCACATTGCCAATTGGTTGCATCAGGGCATTGTGAGTGAAGAACTTGTGCGTGCAACATTAGAGAAGATGGCTGCCGTGGTGGACCGGCAAAATGCAGGTGATCCAGAATATAAAAATATGGCACCTGATTTTGATGGAATTGCTTATCACGCAGCATTGGATTTGGTGTTTAAGGGGCGCAATGTGGCCAATGGATATACCGAACCCGTTTTGCATGCGCGTCGCCGTGAAGCAAAAGCATCTGCTTAAGAATGGGTGTGTTGCTTGATGTAAGGGGACAGGTATGTCTGATTTGGTTTTAAGTTATTATGGCGACGACTTCACGGGCTCAACC
>JABIFK010000443.1 GCA_018650745.1 Candidatus Latescibacterota bacterium
AATGGATTTTTTATCAATGAATTTGCTGACACGTACCATTGAGTAAATAACTTTGTTTGGCTCATCGGCCATAGGTATAACACTCCTTGTTTGTGATTGAAGATTGTCGCAATTTTGTATGTCATAGGTCAGAACCAAAAGAATTCAATGACCTATGACGTGTGACTTTTTAACGTCCATCCCATGTTGCCGTACCAATAGCGAAGTATTTGTGCACAAAGGGGGGCTTGGTTCTGGACGCATACCAAATGCGCCAAGTGCCATCTTTGAGTTGTAGGACGGATTGACTGGTGGTGTAGTGTGATTCCCACTCGCGTGTGGGATCGGGTTCAAATATAGGGTTGTTTGGGTTTTTCTCCCAGATTATTCCGTCTGTGCTTACCGCAAGCCCTAATGCCGTGGTGTGTGGATCAGAGGCACAATAACTGCCATACCACATTAAATATAGGTTATCGGATTTTAGAACGGTGGGGTAAAAAAGGCGCCCGTGTTCCCAAGCTTGGTCGAGTTCTAGAATGGGATCTGGATGAACGGTCCAAGTTTGGCCATCGGTACTTTCGGCATAACGATAAAACCAAGGATCTGAAGTGACATCTGTATACCACAATTTATAGGTGTCGCCTTCTTTGATGATGGTGGGCGCATAACACTCTGATAATTGGGCGGTAGAGGGTGGTGCCCAGGTTAGGCCGTCTTCACTGGTGGTTTCATGTAATGTGTGTGGATTGCCAGGCTCAAAGGTCGTAGAGGCAAACCACATTCTGAGTTTTCCGTTTTCACGTAAGAGTGAACCGTCAGGATTTCGCAGTAAGGTTGGTGTGAGAACGGAGTTTTTGCCATTGCCAAATTCGTAGACAGGTGCGTTGGGGTGTTTGGTAAAGTGGATGCCATCCGTGCTGGTGGACAGACCCAGTTTGAAGACGCGTTCTTCAACATCTCCTTGTGAACCTGGATACCACAAACGGTATTCACCATTTTCGTAGGCAACGCAAGGAGCAAAGAGGTGCATATCATCAAAGTCACCTGTCTCGCCAAGGGAGACACACGGTTGCACTGTGTCGCGTATCCAGCTTTGAGGTTGCATCCATTTATTTTTGGACATGGTGTTTCCTTTAGTTCTGAACAGGTAAGATGCAAACGGGATTGGGCACCTCGGCTACATTCCCTGTGGGTTCTAAGTCACCGGTTTCTTTATTGATGCGAAATGTCACAACGGTACTTGTGTCTTGGTTTCCGACAATTAAAAATGTGCCGGTTGGGTCAATTGCAAAGTCTCGGGGTGTTTTGCCTTGGGTGTCAGTATGCCCAAGTGCGGTGAGTGTGCCGTTATCAAACGAGAATCGAGCAATGCTGTTGTGACCTCGGTTGGAAGCGTAGACAAAACGTCCATCAGGCGTGACGCCAATCTCTGCGCATGAAGGTTCTGCATCGGTGTTTTCTGGTAAAGTGGAGATGGTTTGCAAAGGGTTGAGCATGCCATCGCGATAGGCATAGGCGATGATGGTAGCGTCTAATTCACTCAGTGAAAATGCATATTGATTGCTGGGATGAAAGACGAAGTGGCGTGGGCCAGACCCTGGATGTGTTTTGACAAAGGGTGGATCATGAGGTGTTAGAGTACCTTGCTCGGGGTCAAAGACGTAGGTTCTAATTTTATCTTGGCCTAGGTCTGGGACGAATAAGAGACGGTTGTCGGCACTGAGGACAACGGCATGTGCATGTGGGCCTTCTTGACGGTCTGGGTTGATGTTGGTGCTGCCTTCGTGTTGAATGACTGTGGATGCTTCACCCAGTGCGCCATTTTCTTGAATGGGATAAACGACAACGCTGCCCGTTTCATAGTTTGCGCTGAGCACCCATTGGCCTGTTTGATCGACAACGATATGGCAAGGCAAACCACCGTGGGCGGGTTGCTTGTTTAAGACTTGGAGGGTTTGCCCATTAATCGCATAGGCATGAACGGTGGGGCTGTCGTCTACAACGGTCTCTTGATCGGCATAGATATTTTTTTTGTTGGCGTCTATGGCAAGATATGAGGGGTTTCGAGGGCCGGTTGTGTTGCTTAAATAGGTGAGTTCACCAGAATCCATGTCGAGGTTGTAGACATAGATGCCTTTGGCTTTGCCGTCTACGAAGGGTAATTTTTCTGTGTAGGTTCCAATATAAATGGTTTGAGATGCCATGGTGTACTCCAAGATTTGAGTCTCTTGACTTTGGGCTGTAGAATATAGGCGAAATTGCATTTGTTTCAAGGGGTCTGTGTTGGTTGTGTATCCGTAGCTGTATTTATATGGTTCGTTGTTTTCTTGAGAAAATGGCGATTTCGATTACGCATCGAAATCGCCGTTTTTTATGACTGGGAGTGAAGGGCTTTGTGGATTTCTGAGAGCAAGTCATTTGTTGGGATGGGTTTTTGTAGGATCGGCCAACCGGCTTCTCGCGCAGTGTTCCAGTCGGCACGATCGCCGATGTGACCTGTAATGAGAACAACGGCAATTTGTGGGTTGTTTTGTGTGAGTTCAAAAACCAGGTCTGTGCCGTAGCCATCGGGCAATACGATGTCGCAGAATATGAGG
>JABIFK010000880.1 GCA_018650745.1 Candidatus Latescibacterota bacterium
CGGGCATATCGAATGGCAGGTTCAAAGAGATCTGCAAAGGGCAGTTTGCCAAAGCGTTTGGAAAGAGCCGCCCATGCCGAGACACAACCGGGTACGGTGACGACATCCCAACCGTGTGTGGGCATACTGTCGTATTTGGAGAAGTATTCGGGTGACCATGCTTTTGGCGACCTGCCCGAGGCATTGAGGCCGTGGAGTTGTTCGCCGTCCCAGAGAATACAGAATGCATCGCTGCCAATGCCGTTCATTGTGGGTTCTACCACGGTGAGTGTGATAGCGGTGGTGAGCGCGGCATCAACGGCATTGCCGCCTTTGGCCATGATAGACGCACCGGCTTGTGCTGCAAGCGGTTGGGATGTGGACACCACATTTTTAGCAAAAACAGGCATTCTTCGAGAGGGATAAGGGAAGTTCCACGACAATGACATGTGTGCTCCTTTAAGTTATTTCTTGCCCAGATCGCAATATCCAGGCGCTTGGGTGGTTTTCGAATCCGACATGGGGATAGTACTCGGCAGCAGCGGGTGCTGCAAGTAGAATTAAAGATGCCGTGGGTTCGAGTTGGGCTTGAGTGCGTTTGATGAGTTCTTTGCCTATGCCTTTTTGTTGGTGCGATGCGCGTACAGCAAGATCTGAGAGATAAGCACAATAGTGAAAGTCGGTTATGGTGCGTGAGATACCTACCATGAGGTCGCCGTCCCAGGCTGTGACAACGAGGTTGGCATTTTGCAGCATGCCAGCCATACATGTTCGATTGTCTATGGGCCGACGTTCGCCGAGTGTGGAGGCTTTGTAGAGTTCGATGACGTCGTCGAGGTTGAGGTCATTGATGAAGCTGATCCATAAGTTCTTCGTCTTTGAGCGGTTCACGCAAGGGTTCGGTGAAGTTGAGGCGATACCCATTGGGGTCGATGATGATGACTTCGCGTGTGTTCCACGGGCGATCGTGTGGCCCCGATATTTGTATGTCGTTGTGATTGCGTGCGCGTTTGGCTATGGCATCGACCGATTCGCGCAGAGCCGAAAAGTTGAGTGTAACGCCCATGCCTTTTGATGCCGTGATGGGCTGGTGCTGATTCTCTTCGACCAGCATGATGTCGGCATGGGGTGCCCAGCGCAAGTGAGACATCATGGGGTGCCCATTGGGGCCGGGCATTTGTGAGACGAGTGTAAAACCGAGTATGTCGCAATACCAGCGCGTTGAGATATTGAGATCGGTAACCAAGAGTGTTGTGTATGCTGGCATTTGGTAGTCGAGCTGCGCATCCATAGGTTCTCCTCAGGAGTTAAGGATCTGGGATAGCGGTGAGGGCATGTCCTGACCTTATGATCCAAATATGGTGTCTCTATACACGTTTATGCATTATGCGGCTTCTAATGTGACGTGTGATTTCTGTGCACGCCGAATGAGGGTGAGAAGGGATACGCCTGTGAGTGTGATGATGCCGGTGATCCAGTAAGTCGATAGGGTGCCGCTGTGGTCGAGATACATACCGACAAGGGGTGAAAAGAATGCAAAGCTGAGGTTGGCAGACAGACCAACAATGGAGATGATGGTTGCACGATGGGTGTCTTCTATTTGTCGGTTGATATACCCGTTGAGTGTGGGACGATAAGCGCCCCGTACGATTTGTTGCAATCCTATGAAGATGATGGAAAAGGGCATGACCCAGAGTGCGGGTAATATAAAAGAGACGGCCAAGAGCACGCCCATCATCAGCAATGCAAAACGGTATTTATTGATGTGGTTGACCAGCACTTTAGCAGATATCGCTGCTATAATGTTGAAAAAACAGAAGATTGCACCGAACCAGACCACGTCGATGTTGACAAGGGTGAAGTAGGGTTCGTAGAGCCAAAAACCACTTCGGCTGGCAAACCCCATGAGGGCCGCCAATAACACAATCCAAAGAATACGCGGTGTTTTGATGGCGATGCTGAAGCTTTGATAGACGTGAATGTGATATTGGTGCGCACATTTTTTGCGTTCGACTTCAACAAAACGAAGGGCAAATGCCGCAGCTGTAAATGCGCTTCCTACACTGACCCAAAAAGGCAGGTCGGGATTGAGTGTGTAAAGCAAGCTGCTGATAATAGCACCCACGCCTTGTCCGGCAAAGACGAATGAGGCCGAACGTCCATCAATGCGCGCATATTCGTTCTCCCTTCCGAGGCGTTGCAAGCTTTCGTATAACAAAGCCGAGTCTGCACCGCTGCCAAAGGTGAGACCCAAACCAAAGAGGGCTTCGGCAATGGCAAAGGCGTAAAAGGAGTGGGTGAGGATGTAGATGATCATGGCAACGCCAATACACATTCCTGCCAACATGAGCGACAAACGACGCGAAACCTTATCGGCGATGACACCGGTTGGCATTTCAAAGATGACGTGAGACAATGCTGCAATGGATTGCAACCACATAATCTCTGTATAACTCAGACCTTTTAAACGGAAATAGGGCGTGAGTACAGGCCCAATGATGAGCATGCCGTAAAAGAATCGGTAGAGGGTGTAGTTGTTGATGTTGCGTTGATAGTTCATGGTTGAAATCGTATAGTTAAAAAATAAAAAACCCGCCGAAGCAAATGCTTCGACGGGTTCGTGTGTCATTAGGATGTGATGCGCGTTTATATCCGTATGAGAACCTGCCGAAGTGTTTTTGGCCCTAAATCATTAATCAATTCAGATGAATTGAGATCGAGACCCATACCCGGGCGTACATAACCAAATACGCCATTGGCTGATGCCAGGGCGTTCGTGGT
Organism: Candidatus Latescibacterota bacterium; assembly: GCA_018650745.1. GTDB lineage: Bacteria > Latescibacterota > UBA2968 > UBA2968 > UBA2968 > JABIFK01. The sequence goes on from JABIFK010000880.1 coordinate 2,761, forward strand.
CATATTCTTTTCGCTGGTAAATAGGGTCACGTTTGCTTCTCTTTTGGTTAAATACGTAAATATTGCTGAGGCAGAAGATAGGTCGGTTGGTGGAGGCATGTCAAGTTATTTTTAGAAAAAAATAAATGAAATAAGGGTGGTATCAGATAAGTGCTTTAAAAAATAGAGGCATAAGCTGGGTTACGGTATGGAATTGAATTGTTGTGTAATAGGCATCAATCGTGTTGCTGCCCACAAAGCAAAAAGTGAAGTATGCTTAGCCAATTGAATCCTGCCAACCGTCCATCTAAGATTTTTTGTGTATTGGGTAATATATAAAAGGAGTGTGTTATGGAATACAGAGCATTAGGTAGAACAGGGATCAAAGTATCAGAAGTCGGTTTTGGTTGTGGTAGTGTAGGTGGTTTGTTGATTCGGGGGGAATACTCAGAGATGGTACGTGCGGTGGCGTGGGCGGTTGAGCAGGGGATTACGTATTTTGATACGGCGCGAAGTTATGGAAGTGGTCAATCGGAGACGAATCTTGGGCGGGTGTTGAAGGAGTTGAATCCTGAAGTGGTGGTGGGCACGAAAGTGTCATTGGGTGGTGAAGATTTGGATCGCATTGAAGATGCGGTTGCGGAGCAAGTGGATGGATGTTTGGCACGGTTGGGAAGAGATTCTGTGGATGTGATTTATTTGCACAATCAAATTATGCAAACGCGTGAGGGCAGCCAGATGTCACCGACAGATGTGGCGGTTGCTGCGGGCGCATTGCAGAAGGCGACGGAACAGGGGAAGACGCGGAGTTGGGGTTTGAATGGGTTGGGAGATACA
>JABIFK010000359.1 GCA_018650745.1 Candidatus Latescibacterota bacterium
CGGCTTCCATACATTGGCGGGTGAGGTCTGCCCTCCGATTGATTTCTTCATCTGTAGCAGGATCTGTTTTCCAGCCACAAACAGCCAAGCGCACAGCACAATGTGGAACTTGGGAAAACACATTGGCGGGGCTGTTGCCTTCAAAGATAGATAAATAATCTTCGGGCGTTTGCCAACCCAAAGGAATATCTATTTTGCCTACAGAAAAACGCGTATAGGTCCAGAGTTCTTGGGTGTGTTGGGGGGAAAGACCTGTCCAGCCAAAACCGTCTGGTGCTAAGAGTTGGGTGGTGATGCCTTGTTGTATTTCTGCATAACGATGTATACCTGTGAGCAGCGCTATTTCTGAATGCACATGCACATCGATAAAACCAGGTGAAACAACATGATCGGTTGCATCAATGGTTGTTGTTGCTTGGGCTTGAGACAGGTCGCCAATTGCGTCAATGCGATCGTTATTGATGCCCACATCGGCAACAAAACCGGGTGTTTTGCCTGTGCCGTCGATGAGTGTGCCGTTTTTGATGATCAGGTCGAATGTCATAAATACCAATTCTTTTAATTGTTTCTAAGGGTTATTCTCTGGTGCGATGCATCAGCTCATGCCAGAAACTGGGCGTGGGTATGCCCAATGGGTCTGTCGTTCGGTCTTCGCCTTGGGAGGCAAAATTATAAAGCGCTTCTGTGAGCGGAAGGTTGATGTTTTCATGTTTGGCCTGTGCGATGAAGTAGGGCAGTTCGCGCAATTTGAAGTCTTGTGCTTCAATGCGATCGGTGAGGGTTTGTTTTGCTGCCCCTTCGAATGAGGTATTGGCCGCCCCTGCGGTACTGAGGGTGTCCCATATTTTTTGAGGATCAAGGCCAGCTTGCACGCCTAAGAACATGGCTTCGGCAAAGGCCGCAAGCCCCACACCCATGGCAATTTGGTTAATGGCTTTGCCCAATTGCCCCGCGCCGACATCCCCTAAGTGACCGATGTTTCCGCCAATGGCGTTGAATACGGGCATACAACGTTGCACCGTTTCGTTTGCGCCACCTACCATGACAGCAAGGGTACCTGATTCGGCACCGCGCCCGCCGCCGCTTACTGGCGCATCGACCAAGTCGGCACCTTGTTTGCGTATTGCTTCGGCCAAGCGTTTGGTCTGTGGCGCTTCGGTGGTGCCTGTGTCTACAATGATTTTGTCTGCTGTGAGATGCGGGATGATTTCTTCGGCCACTTTGACAAAGGTGCCCGATGTGGGCAAGCTGGTCAGTGTGATGTCTGATTTTTCGATGACATCTATCGTTGATGTCGCAGCCGTGGCACCTTCTTGAACAAGTGTATTCACATTTTCAGGTTTGAGATCAAAGATGGTGACAGTGAAACCTGCTTTGATGAGGTTTTTGGCCATGCCACTTCCCATCGTGCCTGCACCAATGAGACCGATTTGGACTTGAGTGGACAAGAATGACTCCTATTTCTAAAAGGGCGTATTACAGAAGAAGAGCAGATCAAACAGGCTGATCTTACATGTCATTTTTTTAGGGTGCGTGAGCAAGGTAGAGCACTGTGGCAATGGTATAACCATATCCGACAAAAAGCATGAGCCAACCCAAACGGTGCTTTTGAGACGTTTTATACCATAGATAAATGCCCGTAAGGGAAAATGCGATCATAGAAAGGCTGGTGAGATCTAAGAGCAAAACCCAAATATTATAGACAAAACCGCCGCCGTATTTGTGCAACCGATGCATGCCAATAAGCGTTCGTCGCGCATCATCTTGGGTGTGTTCGATAACCACACTGTCGTGTAGGGCCGAGACTGTGACTTGAAATTTTTCACCTGGGCGTGTGTATTGATGTTTGGTACGGCCATCATCGAGTATGCGAGGGGTTGCGCGTTTGCCGGGCAATTCAAGTTTCGATTGAACTTGACGGGAGAGTTCGTATGGATCGGATATATCTGAAAGGTCGAATGCCATTCGTGTGGTATTTTTGGTTTGCTCGCCTTTGAGCAAGGGAATATCTGGGTGAATGATGACATACCCTGTAACAAAATACATGACAACAAAGGTCAGCAATATGATACCCATATAGAGATGTATTTTTCTGACCCACTCATACATGTTTAGCCCCACACAAGGACATAAAGAATCAACAGTAAGGTGCTACCTGCCCCCCCACAAATTAATAACCAACCGACGTGGCGTTCACTTTTGCGGGCTGTCCAGAGATACACACCTGAACCGGCAGAGAAGAGTACGACCCAGGTACATATTTCGGTGTAGATGCCCCACACACTCATAAAAGGTGCATTTGGCACACGTGTGAGTGCGTGTAGACTGTTGACGATTGTGAGATAACCCAAGCGGGTTTCTTCTATTTCTGCAAGACCGTCTTTAATGTGTATCTGATATTTCTTGCCCGGACGAACCACTTCAACGCGTGTTTCTGTCTCGTCTTGTTCGACATTCCACCATGGCCCCCAGCCAATGAGCCCGAGTGAGTCTCTAACGGCATTGCCGACGTTTCGCTTTTCTATCGTAGGATCTAAGCGGAGCGGATGCGTCCAGGTGACCTCGTCATCATTGGGTTGCACAAAATGGTGATTGAACTGCAATGAGCTCAACCCAAAGATAATCAGGTATGGCGAGCAGAGCAGGCCACCGTAGAGATGTATTTTGAGAATGAAATTGCGCATGAGGTTGGTTACAGGTCACAGGTCGCAGAAGGTTTCCGTTTTAGACCTGCGACTTGTGATCTGTAGATTTGTGACGGGCTTATTTAAATAAGTCCGCCTTTGACGGCGATTTTAATGGCTTCTTTGTCGTCGAGGCGATAGGTGGTGTGGAGTGCATCAAAACCTTCGGCAACGCGATCGATGGGAATCACATGGCTGACCAAGTCGGCAAAGGGAAACTCATTTTTCTCGAGGATGGGCAGGGCGCGAACAAAGTGTTCGGGTGTGCTGGCCCATACGGCTTCCATACGCAGGTTTCGGCGCATAAACATTTGATTGGGATTGCAATCGAAAGAACCGGTATCTACAAAGTGGCCCATAGCGACATAGGTTCCGCTGCGGCGCACGAAGGTTACGCCTTCGGGAATGGCGGGTAGAAATCCGGCGCATTCGAATACGACGTCGGCACCTTCACCTCGTGGTGTGTTTTCAAGAACAAGTTTGGTACGTTCCTCAGGATCTGGCACATCGGCAATGTCTATGGTGACATCGGCACCCAAACGTTTGGCCAATTCGAGGCGGCCTGCGGGGCCACCCACCATAATGAGGCGACCCGCCCCACTGATTTTGGCGGCAACGAGTGTGAGCAAACCAATAGCACCAGAGCCTTGCACGACGACCGTATCCCCAAATTTGAGGCCAGAGCGCATCACGCCGTGTACGCCTATCGTGAACGGCTCAGTGATCACAGCTACTTCAGGGGGCATATCGGCTTTGAGCACCACGGTGTCGGGATTCCAGAGGTATATGTATTCTCCAAATCCACCGCGCAAATAGGGGGCTTCCTCTGATTGTAAGAAACCGTATGCGCCTTGTGGTGTACCCGGCACAAAGATGACACGATCACCGGGTTTGATGGGTCTGCCCACAAAATCGGTTTCTACGCCTGCCCCCATGGATTCAATGATGCCCACATTTTCGTGGCCTAAGATAATTTCGCCAGGCAAACGTTGATACTCCCAGTTGTGTAAATCTGTGCCACAAATACCTGCAAGTTCTTGTTTGAGCAGTATCGTGCCAGGTTCGGGTGTGGGAATATCATATTCGCGGATTTCAAACTCTTTGCCTGTCATGACGGCAGCACGGGCTGTTTGGGCCATTGGAAACTCCTTTTGCAAGTCGCATTGTAAAGGTTGTGGATACGGTGTAAATGGTGACCGCAATTAAAGCGCAAGCTATAGGGAAGTCAAGTGCAAAGCGGTTACAAAATTGAATAGAAAAAAGCGTTCAACAAAATTGCTGAACGCTTTTATAACCAAACCTAATCGGCTGCTATTCCGAATCTATTATTATTGGCTCTTGGAAAATATTTTGAGATCTTCATCTACCATCTCAGTGACAAGGTCCTCAAAACCAATGCTGTATTCCCAACCGAGTTTTTCTTTTGCTTTGGTACAATCTCCAATAAGTAGTTCCACTTCGGCGGGGCGCAAAAAACGAGGATCAACTTGCACATATTCTTGATAATCGAGACCTACGTGTGAAAATGCAATTTCACAAAATTCCCGCACAGAATGGGTTTCACCTGTGGAGATCACATAATCATCAGGTTCGTCTTGTTGCAGCATCATCCACATGGCGCGTACGTATTCGCGTGCATGGCCCCAATCGCGTTTGGCATCTAAGTTACCCAGAGAGAGGTGTCCCAGTTGATTGAGCTTGATACGGGCGACGTGTGATGTGATTTTGCGGGTCACAAATTCAAAACCGCGCCGAGGTGATTCATGATTAAACAAGATGCCGCTGGCAGCAAAGAGATCATAGGCTTCTCGATAATTGCGTGTGAGGTCAAAACCAGCTACTTTGGAAATGCCATATGGTGAGCGCGGATGAAATCGAGTGGTTTCTGTTTGTGGCACTTCTTCTACTTTGCCAAACATTTCACTGGAGCCGGCAAAATAAAAGCGACATCCAGCGTTCAGTTCATTAATGGATTCGAGCACATAGTGGGTGCCATTGATGTTGGTGTTGAGGGTAGAAAATGCATCTTTAAAAGAAATGTCTACAAAGCTTTGTGCTGCGAGATGATAACACTCATTGGGGCTCACATTTTTAATGACATTAAAAATGCTTGGATAACTTTCAAGTGATGCTGGGTGGAGTTGGATTCTGTCTTGCAATTGTGTGATTCGGCCAAGACGGTGTTGTGGATCTTCGAGTGCCACGCGCCGTACGATGCCGTGAACCTCATATCCTTTTTCAAGGAGCAGTTCTGCTAAATAAGAGCCATCTTGGCCCGTGATACCTGTGATGAGAGCCTTTTTTGCCATGATCATCCTTTCAAGTCTTGAACCATGTGTGTCAAGTATAATCCCAGTGCTAATTTATCGGCAGCGGGATAACGGTTTTAATTAAGGGTTTCCCGCAAACTTCGTCAAGTTGAAAGCATTTTTTTATTTGTTATAGATTTCGGGCGACCAGTCTATTTCATCGAGTTCCTGTTTGACGAGCACTGCTTTGTTGGGCGGTACGTTTTTCATCAGCACGACGCCTGCACCGACCATGGCACACGGGCCTACAATGCGACCTGGCATGATCATCGCACCAATACCTGTGCGGCTGTAGTCGCCAAAGAGAACCCCTGTAAAACCTGGGGCTTTTCGTCGAATGCCCAAAACTTCGACTTCAATTTCGGCATCGTCAAAGCGCAGCGTGCCGACTTGGGTGCCTGCGCCAATTTCGGCACGTTCGCCAAAAATGCCAGAGAGTTGGATTTGATGGGTTACGCGGCCTTCTTCGAGCATGATGCCACTTACTTCGCCCAGATAGGTGATGTGACAATTGACATCGATCGTGCCCGATACTTTGGCAAATGGGCCAATTTTGCACCGGTCTCCAATGAGGGTGTTGGCACCGATGTGAGAGCCTTCGAATACGTGCGTATTTTTGCCAATCCAGACGGGGCCTTCAATGTAAACATCGCGGGCAATCGTTGCGCCTTCGCCTACAAAGATGGGGCCTTTTATTTGGGCTTCTGGATCAATTGTTGCGGTTTCGGCAATGTCAGATTCTGGCAGATTGTCGGCCATTTCTCGCACGGCCAACCGAGTAACGTCTTTGGGGTGCCAGGGCATGTCCATGTCGAAATAGGGGGTGGTAATTTCTACGGCGGTTAAAGATTTGCCTTCGCGGTGCAGATGTGGAATCACGTCGAAAATCTCTTGTCCTTCTGCTGGTGTGATGCCAAAAGGGGTACCTAGGGCAAAGTCGTTGGTATTGCCCAATTCTGGGAGGGTACTGTTTTTAAAGATGTATATCCCCATGAGGGCAGGGCCTGAGCCACCACGGGGTCTGTCTGTGTAAGACGTGAGGGTGTTGTCAGATTCGATGTGCGCACGGGTGTGAGATTCGAGATTGGGCACTTGGGTGATGCCTGCAACGCCGGAACTTTTTTGTTGGGCAAAGGTGTCTAAGAGTTGAGGAAGTGTTTGGGGGCCAAAAAAGATGTCGCCGTGTATGACGAGGGTATCGTCTGTGCCGAGGAAATCGGTGGCCAACGTGACGGCGTGTGCGGTGCCTTTGGGGCTGGGTTGCTCAATGTAGGTGATGGCGCAGCCAAATCGGTTGCCGTTGCCAAAGTGATTGCGCACGCGCCCACCGCGGTGACCAATGACAATGCCAATGTCTGTGACGCCTGCTTGAACGGTGCGCTCAATTGTCCATTGTAACAAGGGCCGGTTGCAAATGTGGAACATGGGTTTGGGACGGTAGATATTAAACGGAAAGAACCGTTCGCCTTTGCCGGCTGCGAGGATGAGTGCTTTCATATATAGGAACCCTTAATAGATTGAGAAAGAAGAGCGATACACGATGACTATTTCTCTCCTTGGATGCGTTTTAAAGTATGAAATATTGACGTAAGATAGGGTGCGGTTTTTGATTTGGCAATGGTGTTGTTGTGGAATATCCCTTCCTTTTTGAATATCAAATTTATTGTCCCTTGACATTCGACCCGATATCACCTAAAGTTTTGATGCTTAAGGAATTAGAGTGTTTTCAAGTTGATGTGATCATGGAATGCCGGTTTAGAGTTGAAAAATGGATATGATGACGCGATATATTGAAATAATTAAAAGCCGCTCCTATTGGCTGTTGGGGCTTACTGCTTTGGTCTTGGTGGTGTCTTTGGTGTCGCCTTCTCGTTTGGCTAAGGGCGACCGACAAGACCCCATTTTTAAGATCGAATCGTTTATCTCGCAAGGCGAGTATGGGCCTGCATTGCGGCAACTCAATCGTTTGGATACGGCAAAGTTGGATGCGTGGGATTTGCGCAAGGTGACGTTGCAACGTGCGGTGTGTCAGATGTATTTGGGTAATGAGAACGTGGCGTTGCGTCATTTTAATCAGGTGGTAAAAGACAAAGATGTGATTTCTGACTATATGGCTTTTTGGATGGGGCAATGTTCTGAGAAAATAGGACAAGTAGACAGTGCCGTGGTGTATTATCGTAAGGTGATGGATATGTCGCCAACGAGTTCATTACGCAGTAAATCAGTTTTAAAAGCGGC
>JABIFK010000881.1 GCA_018650745.1 Candidatus Latescibacterota bacterium
CAAACACAAGCGTTGTTGTTGCCCCAATGACAACGACCCCGCAGAATCGTCCAACCGATGCCGCACCTCGTCCCACAGCGCAACCGCTTTCAAATTGTCTTCGACAATCTGTACCTTTTCATATTTGTCTAATGTACGTTGATGCTGCACACCAAATACCACATTTTCTGCAATCGATTTGGGAAACACACACGGTTTTTGAAACACCATGCCCACAGCTTTGCGCAAAGAAACCACATCATTCTCTTTCGCATAAACATCTGCACCCGCCACAACCACCCGCCCATCAAGCTTGTGCCCTGCCACCTCATCATTCATGCGATTCAAACACCGTATCAAAGTCGATTTACCACTCCCCGAAGGCCCCACAATACCATTGATACAATGGGCTTGAAATTCAGCCGTAATCCCTCTTAAGACATGCGTGCGGCCAAACCAAACTTGCAAATCTTGCGCAGTAACCATCCCCTCCAATTCAGGTTCCGGTCTCACAAGCCCTAAAGAAACAGAAGCCATATTATCGTGCCCCTTTCAATTGCAATCGACTCATCAAACCCAAAGCCCCCAACATCATCACCAAACAAATCAGAACAAAGCTCGCCCCCCACCCATTTTGCAAAGCGTGTACATCGGTGGCCTGCTGGGCCAATGCCAAAATGTGCGTGGGCAATGCTGTCACGGGTTCCAAAAGTGAACCTGGCGTACTCACCCCCGAAAATGCCGTTGCCACAAACATAATCGGCGCCGTCTCACCCACTGCACGTGCCAAACCCAACAACAGACCCGTCACGGTACCGCCGATGCTTTGCGGCACCAACACCCGCACAATAACTTGCCACTTATTCAGCCCCAAAGCATATGCACTCTCACGAAAAATAACCGGAATGCTGTTCATTGCCTGAAAAGAGGCCAACACCACAGTCGGCAAAATCATCATCGCCAAAATAACAGAACCGACAAACCACGAAATACCCGTATCCAAAATATTTACAAAAAATACCAATCCAAAAATACCAAACACAATTGAGGGCACACCATTTAAACCATAAACCAACACCGCACACAAACGCTGCATCTTTGCATTTGCCAAATATTCACTTTTGAAAATTGCAGTGCCCAACGCCAAAGGAAAACAAATAACGCCAGCGCCCACAATCAACAACACACTTCCAAGTATTTGATAAAAAATCCCACCATCTGCACCAAAGTTTTGAGATCCCGTCAACAAAAAGTCCAAATTTATAGCGCCTACCCCATACCACGCAATCACACCGATCAGCGAGACCAATCCCACGCCACACATGGCAACAGCCAACCACACGCCAAGAACAAAAAACATATTCCACAATCGCCTATTCATACAAACGCCCCTCTGGGTTGTAAAAATAGGTCAGTGACACAACCGTAAGCGTCAAAACAAAAAACAACAAAATCAGAGCCATTGCAATCATCGCTTCAAAATGAAGTGAACCGAACGCCGCTTCGGCCATTTCGCGCCCAAGCTTTGATGTGATGGTTTGCCCTGGGGCCAACACATTCCAAAAAGGTGTGGGTATCTTATCCAAACTGCCAATCACCAACATCACTGCCATCGTCTCACCCAACACCCGCCCCAAAGCCAACAACAGTGCCCCCAAAATATCCATCTTGGCCGCAGGCAAAACCACATCTTTCACCACTTCATATTTATACAGCCCCAGCCCACGTGCAGCTTCTCGATAAGACATTGGAATGTGATGCATTGCATCGTCACACAAAGTAATCACCGTAGGCAAAATCATAATTGACAGCAGTATCCCCCCCGTCAAAATAGTTCGCCCCGATAGTAAGACAAACACATCCTGCACAAACACACTCAAAAATGCCACACCCATTAATCCATAAACAATAGACGGAATACCTGCCAACAACTCCAAAAATGACTTTGCATAAACTCTTACTGTAGCCGATAACATCTCAGAGGTAAACACAGCCGTTGCAATACCCAGCGGAAATGCGATACCCAATGCAATCACCGTCACAGCGAGAGAGCCGTAAATCATTGGCAACATACCAAACTGCCCCTTAGGTGGGTTCCACGTCCACCCGAATAAACCAAGCCCCACCTGAGAAAATGCCTGCCAACTGTTCGCCGCCAAAAAGCAAAGAATCACCACAATGAGCATCGCACTTATCATCGCACACGTGACCACATATCCCTTCCCAATTTTAGCGGACAGAAACATAACCCGACGCCTCAACTATGGTTTGACCTTCTGCACCCAATAAATAATCGACAAACAGTTTGGTAACACCCACAGGTTCACCCCGTGTAATCACAAATAATCCGCGCGTAATCGGAAACGTGCCATTCTCGATATTTTCACGCGTCGGCTGAATCACGTTGCCATTCACGTCAATCGCCAATCCTTTCACACCAGCATTCAACCACGCGTGAGAAAGCATCCCAATGGCCGCGTTGCTTTGCACAATGGCCGTCTGCTCTTCATTGTTTGATCCCAACACCAAATCGGCCCCCGGTGCCTCGGCCTCTTTATCCCCCAACACCAGTGCCATAAAAACATGCCGAGTACCCCGCGCCTTCTCTTTATCAATCACCAAAATCTCTCGGTCTGGCCCACCCACCTCTTTCCAATTGTCAATCTCACCTTTGTAAATCTGTCCAATCTGTGCCAACGTCAAGTGCTTCACACCCGCATCATACACTTCAGAAGACACCGCAGGCACCACCGCATCCAGCGCCAAGGTACGCACGTTCAAATGCACCGCTCTATATTTTTCATGCTCCAATGGCGTCAATGCCCGTGACGCCATCCCAATATCAATCTTACCTTCTCCCACCTGCTTAATACCCACACCCGATCCCCCAGCATTGACAACCACATTCATATCGGTGTGTTGCATGCGAAACCGATCTGCCGCTTTAGACACAATGGGCAGTACCGTTGATGATCCACTGACCATCACCGCTTCACGTTTTGAACAACCGATACCCAATATACTGCACAGAATCAACAACGTCCAAACCCTCATCATCACCTCACCATTATGACGCGTTCGTCATATAAGCTATTGAAAACATGTTCTTTATTATACCAAAGGCCACTAAAAATGCACATTAAACACCAATCTACTACACAAACCAAAATCTATGCCAAAAAAAATACCCGGTATCAAAACCAGGTATTTTTTATTTACGACATGAAAATATAAATCAATAATCGCACCAACACCGCGACGGAATAATGGAGGTTAAGAAATTACTTCGGTAATCGCACCAACACCGCGACGGAATAAATGCCATCGCTACAATTACAAAGTCCTTCGGACTAACCCCCCAACCAAACCACGATTTTACACAATCACCTTAACCATCCACCTCATAGCGCACAAAAGCAAATTCCTTGCTGTCTGGTGACCAAGACGGCACATTAATTGTGCCTTGTCCACCAAAGAGTTCAACAATGACACGCGGTGCTTCCTCACCTGACAAAGGCATCATTCGCAACACCACATCCTTATTCTTCGGATGCCCATCAACAGACTTATCATACGACAAAAATACCAAGTGCTCACCATTGGGCGACGGATGTGGAAACCAATCGGCATAGGCTTCATCAAACGTCACTTGTGTTTCTTCGCTGCCATCGGGCCGCACCTTCCAAATGCGCATGATACCCGTACGTGCCGAATTAAAAAAGATCCATTCCCCATCGGGCGTATAATCTGGCCCATCGTCCAACTCTGGAGCTGTCGTCAACCGTGTCTCTTCACCGCCTTCAACAGGAATTGTATAAATATCATAATTGTCATTCCGTCGCCCCGTGTACGCCAATGTCTTACCATCGGGTGACCACCCGTGCCAATAAGACGGGCTTTCGGGCGTCACCAATCGCGGCGTGCCCCCAGTGGTTGGCAAAACATAAACCTGTGATTGCCCACCGATGCTGCTGTCACTAATAGCCAACAACGACCCATCGGGCGACAAACCATGATCGTTGTTACACTTAATCGCATGCCCCGTATCGATCTCTTCAGAATTACCACCCGCAACGGGCAACCGATACAACCGCCCATTGCTGTTATAAATCAAAAACGATCCATCTCGCGACCAATTAGGCGCTTCAAAATGATCGTGCAATTCAAACACCACACGGCGTTCACCTGTTTCAAGGGTCATAATTTCGAGAAAGCTTTTCATATCCGTCCTTTCAGGAGCGAAAACATTGATCCAATCGTCTATTGCACGTTCACTGCCAATCCCACATAAACCATTCGTCCAGCAGCTGGCTCGAAGAATCGATCACCAAAGGCATTGGGAACAATGGAACTGTTGTAGCGCGTACCAAATACGTTGTTGATCCCCAAATAACTCTCCACAAAAGATCGCCGCAAGCCCAAGCGCAAATCCGTCACCACAGCCCCATCATTCACAAAATCGCGCTCAGGTTTAGAACTGCCAACTCGTGGGCCATTGAAGTCATTGGCAAAGACATCATCTGTTGCTTGCACATGCACTTCGGCAAATCCGCCTGAAGGATGATTCAGCGTCAAACCTAACGATAGTCGATGTGGGGGCACACCGGGCACCTGATTACCAGATAATTGTTCGCCAGATTCAAGCGGATAATCACGAAACGTAAACCGTTGATGCGAATACGACACATCCACTCGAACAACTTTTGCAGGTGTCCAACGCAAATGGGTTTCAAAACCCACATTTCGTGTTTTACCTGCATTGCGATAAAAGATCTCTTCGCTGCCTGCCACTTGGAATGGAATCAACATATCTCGAATAGTCATCACATAGCCTGCCACATCATATGCCACTACGCCAGAAGATGAAAATCCTTTCAGCCCCACTTCAAAAGAACGCATTCTTTCAGGTTCCAAATTCGGATTAAACCCACCGACACCATTCGGTTGATTGCCCAACTCCGTCGTCGTAGGTGTTTGAAACGCCGTCCCCACATTGGCATAAACCGACATCAAATCTGTTGCCCGAAAGGTCACGCCCAAAGAAGGACTCCATTGTCCCATTGAACGAGTCCCCGACACATCCACATTCCCCGCTTGCAACCGATCTATTACATCAAACGAAAAATGATCGTACCTTACGCCCACAGAAACAATACTCCTCATGCCAAGTTTCCACCCCAAATGCGCAAACGGCCCAAAACTTGTCACCGATTCCTTCTGATCTTGTAATTGATTGCCCAATTGCACGTGCTTCAAAACATCTGGCGATTCAATTGTATTCACTTGCCCATCTGGTAAGCCCGCATTCACAAACTCTCGTCGGGTATCACGCTGAGCTTCTACGTCCAACCCAATTGTCCACCCCACGTGCGCTTGGTCGCCTGATAGAACCGAACGCCAACCGCCCGCCTTGCGATCCAAATCAATCACCCGTCCCGGAATGGGGTTATAAAGCGCCCGCGTCAATCCATAAACCGTGGTTTCTGCCCGAACACCCTCACCAACATATCGCGCAGTCACTCCACCTTGTGTCTGCAAAACCGACTTGCTCGCCCCCTGAGACCTTACAAAAAAGCGTGCACTTTGGGGCAACGAATCTGCTACGGCCCGATTTAATGAACTCGGATTCAACAAAAACGGACTGTCCACGTGATGAACCACGCCCATTACCGACAAACGGTCAGAGAC
>JABIFK010000883.1 GCA_018650745.1 Candidatus Latescibacterota bacterium
AAACAAAACACGATCGAGTTCACGCAACCCCACAGTACTGCCTTGATTCCCCAATGGCAAATTACGATCTGACAATACGGCCAGTATCGAAACCCCATCAGATATATCACCAGCAATATGCATCTGCAATGCTTGACTTACTCGGTGATTCTGTTCAGAACCAAATGACACCTGAATACTTTTGCTGCCCCCAATTTGCAAATTAGACTTACCTACAGGTTGTTCTGACGCTGGTGCCGTGCGTTGCTTGTGACCTGAATGATCCGTCAGGTCTTCACCTTCAGTTGCTAATACTCGGCGACGATAAACTTGGTTCACCACTTGAGGAACTTGCCGAAACCGAATGACAATTTCATCTCCTCGATGCATTTTTTTAAGAAATGTCATCTGTGCGCGCTCAACCAAAAGGGTATAGTCTCGATCTTTCATTTGCAATACGCCAGCCACCCACACCTGAATACCCACAGCTTCAATCGCACGTCCAGCAATCAGATAAGGCCCCCGGCTACCATCAGCTGTCAAACGCACCTCACCATCAAATAAGGTCCACACCTCTGGTCGCGGAACGTCTGCATGAACCACATGGCCTAACCACAAACCCATGCAAACCACGCAAAAAAACTTTGGTATCATGATATATATCTGTCCGAGAAAGTGAACCATAACGAATCACTGTAAAAAAAAGGGACATCCCTTAACGGAATATCCCGGCTATCAAACGAAACAAGAACAGACAAAAAACAACATGTCTCTGGATTTAAAAATCACCGCATCGCACATCGCAGTTTAAGTTTCTACTTTTGCCGTTTGTGATTGGTGACATGCATTTTCAAATGTACAATGCGGTGATTGCCCGAATCCAAAACAAACAACGCACCTGCTTTGCCCAACACCACATCACTGGGATGTCGAAATGACAACGGACCACTTCCAGAGTCAGGGCCGCCAATATGACCTATAACATCACCCGTTTTAATATCAAACACGACGATGCGGTGGTGCCCCGTATCGGTCACCACAAGCGTGTTATCAGAGGCCAAACACAAACCCGCAGGTTGAATCAAAACATCATCACCCAAACTGCGTTTCAAACCACCAGAGTGATCAAATACAGCCACACGATCATTCTCTTTGTCGCAGACAAATACAGCATCTCTACCATCAACGGCAATGCCCATAGGGCGGCGCAACTGTCCGCTGTCATACGCAAAACCACTGTAACTGCGATCAATACGACTAAACCGGTCAATTTGAACCAATTGATCGGCATCCAAGTCCGTTACATAAACTTCACGGGCACCTGTCACAAACACACGACTCAACTCACCAAACTCAGGCCTCCCATCCACACCCTGACCACCAATAACCCCCATCAGAAGCAATTGCAAGTTAAAAATCTGAACGCGCTGATTGCGACTGTCTGCCACATAAAGTTCCAAACCCTTGCCCGCAGCAATGCCGGTCGGTTTGTTAAATTGGCCATCTTGCCAACCAAATCCACCCACTTCACGCAAAAAAGTGCCATTCGACTTTAATTTCTGAATCCGATCATTGCCCGTATCAGCAACATAAATATTACCCGACATATCCAATGTCAGCGCACTGGGTTCAAGGAACTGCCCAGGGCCATTGCCACGCCCTCCTATGGCTGTCACATATTCAAATGACGTACGCATCTGTGCGTGTGCAGCACCACCTAAAATCAACACACAGATGATCAAACGTAACAGGAGAAGTCTTACCATAATAGCACCAGCCCTAAAAGTAAATGCCCTCTTCCCTGTGGGGAAGAGGGCTGACATATCATTACAACGTCAAGTTTGACTCAATGCTATTTACTGCAGTTTCGATATTTTCTCGATGCCCAAATGAACTGAGTCTGAAATATCCTTCGCCAGCAGGTCCAAAACCAGCACCCGGTGTACCCACCACGTGGGTTTCAGAAAGCAGTTTGTCGAAAAATTCCCAAGATGATAACCCATTGGGTGTTTTCAACCACAAATACGGTGCGTGAATACCACCAAAGACAGTCAATCCAATGCTTTCCAAACTCTCGCGGATAATGCGTGCATTCTCCATGTAATATGCAACCATCTTGTCGCACTCACGTTCGCCCGCTTCGGTAAATACCGACAGCGCACCCAACTGAATAATATTTGAGGCACCATTAAAAAATGTATTCTGCCTGCGATTCCAAAGCGCGTTGACCTTGCCAGGTTCCGTACCTTCAACAACCAAATCGTGGGGCACCACACTCCACCCCAACCTTACGCCCGTAAACCCTGTGTCTTTGGAAAAACTATTGATCTCAACAGCACATTCTTTAGCCCCCTCAACTTCATAGATACTCTTAGGCAATTCTGGATCAGAAATATACCCACAGTAAGCAGCATCAAAAATGATAACGGCTTTGTGCTTACGCGCGTAATCTACAAACGTCTGGAGCTGTGCTTTGGTTGCAACCGCACCAGTTGGGTTATTGGGGCTGCAAAGATAAATGAGGTCTACTTTCTGATCTGGCACGTCAGGAAAAAAACCATTTTCTTCAGTGCAGGGCATATAAACAAGGCCCTCATATTGCCCGTCGGTGGCCAAACCCGTGCGCCCAGAAATCACATTGCTGTCTACATAGACAGGATACGCAGGATCTTGTACAGCGACCACGTTGTCCAACCCAAAGATAGACTGAATATTTGCAGAGTCAGGTTTGCCCCCATCGCTGACAAAAACTTCGGAAGCCTCTAGGTCCACACCCCTCTTGGCATACCGCTTGGCCAGTGCCTCACGCATCTCTGGTTCACCCTCACCGCCATCAGCATATCCCCGATAGGTATCGACATTGGCCATTTGATCAACCGCATCGTGTAAACCCGCAATCACAGCGTCAGTTAATGGCTCTGTCGTATTGCCAATTCCCAAACGCATCACGGTCACACCAGCATTCGCTTCTAAGAAACCATTGGTCCGTCTGGCTATTTCAGGAAACAAATACCCAGCAGCCAATTTATCGTAATTTGTGTTAATCTTTGCCATCTTAAGGTCAATCCTTTCTCAGTCTATAAACATTTCGATTACACCAATAGATTCCGAGCATAAAAATATAAACTCCCCCAACAAAAGTCAAAGACCAAAACCCATCAACAAGAGGCATCCCTTTCCCCAAAAACACTGAGCAGCACAACCCAATCCCCTCCATACACAAAAAAGCCATCCCTCTGCTATCTTGAGAAATGGCTTTTTGAAAGCTCTGCTAAAAGTCAATCAGGTGCTACTTTACACCTTATGTTTTTTTGTTCAAGCGTTTACACTTCCATAATTTCTTCTTCTTTGGCCTTCAAAACATTGTCAATCTGTTTGGTAAAATCATTTGTCAGTTCTTGCACCTGATCAGATGCGCGCTTGGCATCATCTTCGGGAATCTCACCATCTTTTTGACCTTCTTTGAGCAACTCGTTTGCGTCACGCCGGTGATTGCGAACCGATACGCGGCTTTCTTCGGCATATTGGCGAACAACCTTTACCAGCTCCTTGCGTCTGTCTTCTGTCAAAGCTGGAATGGGCAAACGAATAAGCGTGCCATCATTGGAAGGTGTCAAACCTAATTTCGATTCTTGAATAGCCTTTTCGATCAACGGAATCGAAGTCTTATCCCAAGGTGCTATTGTAATTAAACGCGGCTCAGGTGCGCCCACATTGGCCACTTGATTAATAGGCACTTGTGAACCATAATAATCCACACGAAGCTGATCCAACAGATGTGCACTTGCCCGCCCCGTACGCACGGTATCCATCTCATGATGCAACGCATCAACGGCTTTATGCATGTCACCTTTTGCCTCAGACAGAATATCATTGACCATGCCAACCTCCTTCACTCAAGATACCAAAACGGCAGACACAGAGTGCCTGCCGTTTAAAGTCTGCCAAAACAATTTTAGCTACTTTCACCCAAAACAAATCGTTCAAACCGGCGAATGGTTAAGTTCTCACCGCACTTGGCCACCAATTCGGCGAGCAAGTCTTTAATTGTTTTGTCGGGGTCTTTCACAAAAGCCTGTTCCAACAAGGCCACTTCTGAATAATACTTTTCGATACGGCCCTGGATGATTTTTTCGACCACTTGCTCGGGTTTGCCTTCGCCCACAGCTTGTGCACGATAAATGTCTTTTTCTTTGTCCAATACGCCTTCATCCAACTCTTCTCTGCTCACCACCAAAGGGCCAGCAGCAGCAATATGCATAGCCACATCTTTGCAGAATCCTTGGAATTCATCCGTACGTGCCACAAAGTCGGTTTCGCTATTCACCTCAAGCATCACGCCCAACTTACCACCTGCGTGAATATAGGCAAAAATTATGCCTTCATTGGCTTCGCGCCCAGATCGACTCTCGGCTTTTGCGATACCACGTTTGCGCAAGACTTCAACGGCCTTTTCCATATCGCCATCGGCTTCTTCAAGTGCCTTCTTACAATCCATCATACCAACATTGGTTTTGGCTCGGAGTTCCGAAACCATTTTTGCAGAAATTGCCATGTTACCTTATCTCCGTTGGAGGCTTAATTTAGTTTTTATTTAGTTATTATTAGGATCTATTTCAGTAATTTCAGGTCCTTCGGCTTCATTGACGGCTAGGGCTTCTTCTTTTTCTTTTTCTTTTTCTTCAGATTTAGAAGTTGTGCCTTCAAGCACGGCTTCAGCTATCAATTCAGCTATCAATTTAACGGAACGAAGCGCATCATCATTGCCAGGAATGGGGTGATCTATCTCGTCCGGATCACAGTTGGTATCCACCATAGCCACAATAGGAATTTCCAAACGATGCGCTTCGGCTACTGCAATACGCTCTTTTTTAGTATCCACAATAAAAATCAAACTGGGCAAACGCCCCATATTGCGAATACCGCCCAATGAAGTTTGCAGTTTTGTGCGTTCACGCTCTAAGCGCAACACTTCCTTTTTGGTCAATTGATCGTAGGTGCCGTCACTGCTCAATTTATCAAGCAATTCCAAACGCCGAATACTTTGCCGAATGGTCTGAAAGTTGGTCAACATCCCACCAAGCCAGCGGTCATTCACATAAAACATATTGGCCCGCTCTGCGGCTTCAGCAATGATAATCTTGGCCTGTTTTTTTGTACCGACAAACAAAATGGGGCGGCCCGTTTCTGCATCTTCACGCACCACTTTGTAAGCTTCTTCGATAAGCACCAAAGTCTTCTGCAAATCGAGAATATAGATGCCATTTCTTTCCGTAAAAATATATTTTTTCATTTTGGGGTTCCAACGCCTGGTCTGATGACCAAAGTGGACCCCTGCCTCCAACAACTGCTTCATTGATACAACTGCCATGAAACCTCCACCATCTGGGTTATAACCACTGTATCCATCACTTTGCAATTCCGCTGGTCACAAAAACACAGCACCCGAATCACAATCAGAAATACATGAGGAATTTGATACTGCTTCTTAACGCTTCGAAAACTGGAATTTCTTACGCGCGCCTGGTTGACCAGGTTTTTTACGTTCAACTTCACGTGGATCACGTGTCAGCAAACCTGCGCCACGCAAAGATTTGCGATCGTCTTCATTCAATGCGCGCAAACTACGTGCAATGCCCAAACGAACCGCACCAGCCTGCCCTGTCAAACCACCACCTTTGGTTTTAGCCGTAATGTCATACGTGCCTTTTGTTTCTGTCACTTCAAGGGGTTGTTCAATAATCATCACCAAAGTTTCACGCTTCAAATATTCCAAAGCAGAAAGGCCGTTGATGGTAATTTTGCCGTCGCCAGGAGTCAGCTTAACATGAGCCGTCGATTCCTTACGTCGCCCTGTTGCAGAAGTTAATACATCAGCCAAGAGTGTCACCTCCTCTCAAAAGGATTAAGAATGAACCTACACTTCCAATGTTTGTGGATTTTGTGCTTCGTGTGGATGCTCCGTACCGGCATAAACCCGCAATTTTTTAAGCATTTGCCGCCCCAACTTGTTGTGCGGCAACATGCCTTTAATCGCATGTTCCAGCGCAAATGTCGGACGTTTTTCCATAGCATCTTCAAATGACTGCTTTTTCAAACCACTAGGGTACCCACTGTAGCGGGTATAAACCTTTTGCTGTGGTTTGTTTGCACCCTTAACCTGAATCTTCTCAGCATTCACAATCACCACATGATCACCCGAATCCACATGGGGGGTAAAAGTGGGTTTGTGTTTGCCACGTAAGATCTTCGCAACTTCACTGGCAAAACGACCCAATATTTTGCCCTCGGCATCGGCAACAAACCAGGCCGATTCGACGTCTTCTTTTTTAATACTTGGTGTATTCATAAGAAATACCGCGTCAAAACCTACAACGCGACCATTCACCTCCTCTCCAAACTGAAATTGATTTTAGCGTAAGCCTTTTAAAGTATAGAAAGATAGGTTTTTTGTCAAGCGGGAACCTTTCGTGCTTGTACAATAAAAACGCGCCGCACGACGGGACACCCAAATAGGTGCATCTTCGTGCGACGCAAGATATTACAGCAGTTTTCACCTCACGACTCTCAAGAGTCATCAAATCGGTGAATAACGGCCGTTCGGTCACTGCCTTAGATTGCCAGGTGCGCTACCATTCGAGATGTTCATCCCGCTCCTGGCAGGCGCACCTAACGACAGCCACCTCCACTAGTCTTTATTATCATCCGACCACCTCCTTTCTGTGTAACCCCAATATAGCGCAACAAAAGTCGAAAGTCA
>JABIFK010000312.1 GCA_018650745.1 Candidatus Latescibacterota bacterium
ACAAAACAGATGGCGGCCATGATCAATCCGGCAAGGAGAAATTGGTCTGCCACAAAAAGAAAGATCATTGAGAACACAAAAATCCGGTATATGCCGGCTAAAATGCCAAATCCTGTAAACCAGATTTCATCTCGTCTAGATGTTGCAGGAGTTTCGGCATTTTGGTATCCAAACGCATGGTGTTCTACAAGGTATTTCAAATGTTGGTTTGCGTGCTGGTGGAGGTTGGGCATATCCAGCAAATCGGACAAAATGTAGTATCCATCGAAACGCAGCAGGGGGTTGATGTTGAACAACACGGTGGAGACCGAGGCCACAAATACCATGTTGTATGCCAGTGTGTGAACGATCCCTGGACCGGTGCCTGCCCAGATGAAAAGGGCAATGGCAGCAACAAATATTTCGACAATCATGCCGGCTGCGCCTACCAGAACACGGTGCCACTTGTTGCGAAAAAACCACGATGCAGTCGCATCCATGTAAGGCAACGGGCTGAAGATCAAAAACATCACACCCATAGTATGGACTTCGCCACCAAAGCGACGGACGGCAAATGCGTGACCAAATTCGTGCAATGTCTTGATTATCACGATGCCCACATAAAGCAAAAAGAGGTTTCCGGGTGCGAGAACGCTCTGGCTTTGCGCCCACAGTTCTCCGGCATGGTCGAGGGCGACCACAATGGCACCCACAAATACCACGAGCCAGGCGATTGCGCCCAATGGCCCCATCAATACACGAATGGCGGGAAAGAGGCGTTGTAGAATGACATTTGGGTCAAAGAGTGGAACGCGGAAAAACATGATGCTCTTGAGGTTGGCCTTTAGGATGCGCTGTTTTTTCTGTTTGTAACGATCAAAGAGTTTGGCGCTGTCTGGCGGGAGTGAATAGTGCAATAAGTTGGCGTGGTAAAGCTGGGCTAAAAGCTCGATAATATCACCCTGTCCAGGGGCCTCCGCTGGTTCACGCTCGACGACTTCATTCCAGACTTCTTCAACTGTGCGGTTGGGGTTGAGACGTGAGACAAAGCCATAAGCCCCAGGTGGGAGGCGATAGTATTGATTGCTGAAGGGGTCGCGCAGTACATACCATCTGGATCCGTGAAACATCTGTCGTTGCACGCGTACACTTGGACGCAGGCAAATGCGCTGATTGGCAATGCGGTACCACGATTCGTGAAAGAGTTTTCCGGTTTCGGCCATAGATTACCACCAAAGATGCAAGCGCAGAAAGTCTACTGTGCGATGCGTAAAGGTCCACAATAGAGTACGCTTGCCCGCATTGAGTTTAGACATGCCCGTCATACCTGGCTTCCACCAGGCTGGGTAGTCACCGGCAAGCGTGCAGCGTACCAAAAAAACATTGCCCTCTTCTTGGGCCACTGCAGAGGGTTCGATGCGCTGCACCTGGATCGGGTAGACATCTTGAGGTCGGCTGACAAGTGCAATCTCTCCGGTCAGGGTTTCGTCAACATGGTGAATTTCTGATTCGGCTACTTCGAGTTCTACGAAGATCTGATCGGTTTTGCCCACACGGAACATGATGTCACCTTGCGCAACGGGAGACCCGACGCGCTCTATTTGGTCGCCTTCGACCACGATGCCGGCATAGGGTGCACGGATGACGGACTGGCCCAATCTATGACGCACCAGATCTAAGCGCGCACCTACTTGGTCGAGGCGAGCGCCCGCAATGCGCATATCGGCAAGGGCCTGTTCTACGCGTGCTTTTTCATATTCGCGCTGGTATCGATTGCGCTCTGCTTCGAATTCTTCTTCTTTGAGAATTAGATCACGCTGATCTATAACCAAAAGGGTGTCGCCTTGGCTTACGATGTCGCCGACGCGCACACCGACCTGTTCTATATAGCCGTCAAAAGGTGCTGTCAAAAAGGTGACGGTTTCGGCTTTGAGAATTACGGGTGAGCTCAGGCGGTAGGTAAGCGGCACAAAACACAAAAATGCGAGGCCGAGGATGCCCAGGATTGACAACACTTTTGCCCAGGTGTGTTGATAGCCAATCAGGTCGGCTGCCTTTTCGCGTAGGTAAGCGGCCAGGCGGGCACCAAACCAGCGATCTTGTTTGTTTAACTCAGAAAGACGTGGGGCAGCCTGATCACAACACAGCCTGAGCAAGCTCAAGTCGGATTCGGTAAAAGGGGTGTCATCGCGCTCAAGTGTGCATACGGCTACGGGTTCATCGCCTACCCGCAAAGGAAGCGAGCACACATGGTCGGTTTGCTGCAATCGGGCATAGGCGGTGTGGTCTCGACTGATTTGTGTCGTGTCATCGGCTGGCGGAACGAAGATTTCGGTATCTTGATCGAGTGCTTCTTCCATCGCCAGTTCAAGGCCTTGTACGGCCTCCATTTTTTTGTCAAAATCGTCTACGTGACTGATGGCTCGAAGCTTTATATACCCATTTTGATACCATCCTAAGCTCACGCGACTGCACCCATAGCGGGATGCCAGCTCATTGCAAAATGTCATTGCGGCAGACAGATATCGGGTTTGGGCATTGAGCAGCGCCATCAGATCAAGCACACTGGAAAATTGTTCACTGCGGGCGCGTTCGACAAGGGAGGATCGGCTGAGTTGATAATTGGCAGGCAAGTCGTTTAGCAGGCTGAGCCGCTTGATATATGATTCTATGTGAGGTGCCTGGTCTTGGCGAAACGAAAACAGGGCCAGACAGAGCTGGTTGACGGCTCCCATATTGAAACGCAAGGCCAACCAGGGCACCCTTTCGTCCTCTAAAAGCGCAACCTCTTTTTCTTCACAGGCTTCTGCAGCTGATTCCAGTTTTTTATGGAGCGATTGGACTGACGTGCCAGGAGGGCCAGGAGAAAAGGCGATGGGTTGCCAGGCGGCCTCTTCGGTGAGGCCACGCACGGCCACGGTGCCAAATTCGGCTGTGCATATTGTGCGTAATGCCTCGAGATAAAGCGGCCAAAATTGCACGGGCTCTAAGTTCTCTGCACGAATTTGCTGCAAATTCTCCAGGCACTTTAACCACTCGGCGTTTGTGTCTTCAACGCGGGTTTCGGCCATGGTGTCGCGTCCTTTAATGGTTGTGTTTATTTATTGCTGGGTGTCGGGAAATTGTACGCGGCATCTCAGGCCGGCAGGGAGGCGGTAGTTGGGGTTGGGCAATTCGAGCCTAACACCAAACGTTCCGCTGGCAGCGTCAATCACTTGATCGACAATGACGACTTTTGCCTGATAGAGACCGCCAATGGGTTTTTCGGGGTGTATTTCGCCGACCATTCCTTCTTGAATGGTGCCAAACCGCTCAAAGGGGACAATGACTTCGACATTGAGTGGGTCGAGTTGTGCGATTTTTAAGATGGGTTCTTCGCCGGCATACTCGCCCGAAGCGCGATAGCGGTCGACGATGATGCCTTGGATTGGGCTGCGAATGGTGCG
>JABIFK010000884.1 GCA_018650745.1 Candidatus Latescibacterota bacterium
CTTCGGGAATGGCCGCACAGTTGACTTTGATGAACGGGTTCTTCGCCCGCCTGCTGTTTTTGTGTACGGCTCTGGCAATGAGTTCTTTACCCGTGCCACTGTCACCCAAAATGAGCACGCGACCATTGGAGGGGGCCACTTTAGAGATTTGGTCACGTATGCTTTGTATGGCCACACTTTCACCGACCATTTCGTGGCGGGTCTCAATTTGCTGTTTAAGCGTTTGGTTTTCTGCTGCCAGCTCTTTGGTCTGGTGAGCATGTTCAACAGCAAGTAATACTTTTTCCCGTGAGAGCGGTTTCTCTAAGAAATCGTATGCGCCCAGTTTGGTGGCCGTAACCGCATCTTGGACTGTGCTGTGTCCCGAGATCATGATAACAGCAAGGTCCGGTTTTACTTTTAACAATTTGGGTAAGAGCTCCAAGCCGTTGATGTCTGGCATAACGATATCGAGCAGAGCCACTTCAATCGGTTCTTTTTGCAAAATATCCAAACCATCTTGACCCGATTCAAATGCAAAAACCTCGTAACCTTCGCCCGTCAAGATCATGTCGAGCGTGCGGCGAATATTGCGTTCATCATCAACGATAAGAATTTTCTGGCCCATAAAGACCCCCAGGAGGAACAAGTAAAAAGTAAAAAGTAAAAAGTAAAAAGTAAAAAGTGGGAAGAACCAAGGGTGAGGGAGTGAAGGCATTCAACCAGTGGCCATCAAGGTTTTATATTTAATGTTCTGTTCGGCTTGTTGTCATGTCTGCTGTCTGCCGTTTGTTGTTTCATTCTTTTCAGGCATCGGCAGACAGATGTCAAACTGAGCTCCGCCGTTGGGTGCGTCCGTCACTGAAATGTGACCATGATGATCTTCTATAATGCCTCGTACCACAGCAAGTCCCAATCCCATGCCACTGTCTTTTGATGAGATGTAGGGTTGAAAAATGCGTTGGCGGTCTTCTGCCAGAACACCTGGTCCATTGTCGCATACGCACAAGCAGATTTCACCATTCTCCATATGTGTTTGGATGGTTATCTCTGCTCTGTCACCTGCGGCATCAATGCCATTTTCAATGAGGTTGATCAATACGCGACGTATCTGTTCTATGTCCAATTCCAAAATGGGCAGATTGGGGGACAAATTATTATGGATGCGTGCGTCTGGATAAAGTCTCACCACACCTTTAACAATTTTATTGAGATCCTGAGCTGCCAATAATAGGGCGGGCATTCGCGCAAAGTCGGCAAATTCTTGAACCAATGCACGCAGGTTTTCAACTTCTTCTGTTACGATTTCTGTGCAATCGGTAACGAGTTTCTGATACGATGGGTCATCGCCAGAATATTTACTACCGAGTTGTTGAACGGTGAGTTGTATGGGGGTGAGTGGGTTTTTTATTTCGTGTGCCAAGCGGCGGGCAATTTCTCGCCAAGCAGCAATTTGCTCTGCTTCGAGGCGTTTGCGGCGGTTTTCTTTAAGGTCTTCCGCCATTTTATTAAAGGACTCTATAAGCAGTCCAATCTCATCTTCTCTGCCTTTGGGAATACGATATTCCAAGTTGTCGCGCGCCATTTCTCGTGTGCCCTTGATGAGGGCATAGAGGGGTTTGGTCACGCCAAATCCAATGCGAATCCCAACGAGAGACGCCAAGAGAATGACACTCGCGGTGGCCACCAAAAATGCAAGAATGAAGGCTTGGTATAGTTCTGATTCTTCCATTTCGATGTGGTTGTAGGTATGAACTGCGTCCTCAATGTCGAGAAGGGCGTCTAAGCTTTGTTCTGCAACGAGAAATACATTTACGTTGTTGTCTGAGCGTATGGGCACAACGAGTCTAAGTGTGTGTTCTGACACTTTGGAAACTGTCGGTTCTGTGATGGATGCATCAGCTTGTGCGTGGGTTGAAAATTTTAGAACCACTTGTTTGAGACTCTGTTGCACAAAGAAATTACGAAGCAGGTCGGGTTGATTGGCCATGTAAGCGTCTGAAAGTATGGGTGAATCAAAGATAGTTTCTCCGACCCGAGTTAATGCGCGTTTGCGGGTGTC
>JABIFK010000314.1 GCA_018650745.1 Candidatus Latescibacterota bacterium
AATTTGTTCGGCAAAGGCGTCTGTGTCGTATTGTGGAATGAGGTATCCACTTTTGCCGTGTTCGATGACTTCGTGGAGCGAGGGCAAGTCGAAGGCGACGATGTTGCGACCCAATGCCATAGCGCCTAAGAGCGAGTGTGGAATGAGGTTGAAGGTGGTGGTGATGACCACGCAACGGGCTTGGGCCTGATAGTCGGGCATTTCGTTTTGAGGCAAAGAGCGTGTGGAAACGTTGGGGTAGTTATCGGGATTGATTTCAGGATTCACACCAAGGAATTCGAAGTGTACTTCAGGGTCTTTTTCATAGACCTTGGCCATGATTTTTTCGAGATATTCCCAGCCCATGATGGATCGTGATGGGAAATGGTTGCCCACACAGATGACGCGTTTGGGATCTGGTGCTTCTTCGCGCAGGGTGAAAATATCTGGATCAACGGGACAGTACATGACTGCTGAGTCCATCTTCCAGTGGTCTATAAGGTATTCACGGCCCCACTCACACACGCTGACTTGGTGTGCAAATTTGTAGACGGTTCCCGCAAAACGTTTGATGGAGGGTATCCACCAGTGGGTGAGTACAAGGGGAACGCCAGGTTTAAACTTGGACCATTTGTATTTGAGGGCTTGGCCCACATCTTGAGGTGATCCAACCCAGATGACATCAGGATCTGAGGGCCATTCGCGTTTGACACCATCGGCAATGGCCGCGCGCTTTTCGTCCCATTGTGTAACACCTTCTGTCAGATAGACTTCGTGGCCATGGTTGACCCATTCTCGCAACAAACTTTCCTGAACGCCTTCATGACAGGCATAGACCTGAATTTTCATGTTCAAATTCCCCGTTGTGCTTGTTTTTTATTGTATTTAGATAGCATCTGAATATAGGATTTTAGGCATTAAAGGTCAAATAATGGCTTAAGATGAAGGTATAAATCCTGCATTTTTGTAAGCCGTCTCTAATTGGCGGCCCACGTTGTCCCATAAGAATGTGTTGCGGGCATATTCTATGGCATCTTCTGGTAGTGGATTTTGGTATGTGCGTTGAATGGCATTGTGCATGTCGGATTCGGAGTGGGGATTGAAATAATTGGCGTACTGTTTGAACGTTTCTTCTGTGGTGCCACCGTTTGTGATGGCCACTTTGGTGCCTGCCAAAAGCGCTTCCATAGCTACCATACAAGGATATTCGTAGAAACTGGGCACAACCAAGGTGTTTGCTGCGGCAAAGGCTGAAGCGAGCAAATTGTCTTTGGGATTGAGGTAGTCAATGAAAAGGGTGCTGGATGAGGCTTCTTTTTTGCATTGATCGAGATAGTCTTCGGCGCCTGTAATGGGGCTGCCAACAAAGACGAGGGGCATATCTGTGTTTTTGAGTGCGCGAATGAGTCCGAGCTGATTTTTTTGGCGCGGGTCAAAGCGGCCAATGCAAAAGAGGAAGTTGTCGATGCCATAGTGTTGTTTAAAAGGTTCTGGATCTGCGTTTACAAATCGATCCGCGACCCCGCAAGGGACGATGGCCATTTTTTCTTTTGGGATGTCGTAGAGATCTGAGAGCAGATCTTGCTCGCCTTGGGCATTGGGTAAGATGAGATCGGCTTCGTTGAGCATGCTGCGTACGAGAGCCGGTGGCGGTTTGAGACGTGTGAAGCGGCTGAGGTATTTGCGTGAGAGGCGTTGTGATTTGGGGTGATCAGGCAGCCAATACATGGTGGTGACGGCGAGCTTTTTGCCTGCGGCTTTGACGGTGAGGAACCAATCGTAGTTGCCGTAGCCCAAACCGAAGTGATGAATGAGGTCAAAGTCTTCGAGGCGGTGTGTCCAGGGGTCGAAGCGGTGGACGTCGTATCCGTTGCGTTGGAGGTATTCGAAGGTTTGGTTGAGGGTGAACATGCCGCCGCCAGGGTCGAGGCGCATAGTGGGGTAGGCGAAGACGCCGATTTTCATGTCATTGTCTTTCTCCCCCTTTAGGGGGCTGGGGAGTAGGTTTTACGGCTTGAACAATATTTTGTATTTCAAGCATAATGGTTTTTCGTTCAATTAAGAATAAACCAAAGATGTAGCCGATAGAAAAGAGCAAACTGCCGAGTATAAAATGTATGAGTGGAGATAGGTCTATAAGATAGGATGCAGTCGTTTGGTGGATGGCAACACCAATGAGGCCAGCAATAAGGGGTGGGGCGAAGGTTTTGGTGAGGGGGATGTCTACAAATTGACGTGCGAGAATAAGGGCTAAGATAAGACCGACAAAGGCCATAATGTTCATACTCAATGCAATGCCATAAATACCCAATCCAAAACCATACCCCCCTATGTCAAGGGCAAGAAATGGTGCGAGGATGAGCAACAAGATGCCTTGCACGGCGGCGAAACGTGCGATGCTGAGGGGAGAGCCCACGCTGTAGAAGAGGGCATGGAGGTCGTCGAGGATGGGGCGGCAGAGAGAGTAGACGATTAGAGATTGAAGCAGGGGGGCAGCGGCAACCCATTCTGCGCGAAAGATGAGGACCCAGCGATCGGCTTCTAATGCGAGTAGGAGTGAGAGGGGAACTGTGGCTCGAAGGATGAGGCGCAAGGCTCGGCGATAGGCGGCGGAGAGCTGTTCGCGGTCGGTTTGGTAGCGGGCATAAACGGCACCGGTTATACGTACGATGGCAAGGGTGATGGCTCCGGTTGGGATTTGGGCAAAGTCTTGGGCGGTGTCGTAGAGACCGCGCCAGTTGAGACCAATAAAAAAGCTGATGAGAAGTTTGTCGTAGTGCTGGACGAATATTTTGGGCACACCACCGAGCCAAAATTGGCACCCATAGCGGATCATTTGTTTGGCCGCATCGGCATTGAATTCTCGAATGCGATTG
>JABIFK010000885.1 GCA_018650745.1 Candidatus Latescibacterota bacterium
GGGGTGACGGTGACGGGGTCGGGATTGATGCATCGGTTTTTGCCGGGGTTGGTGACCGTTTCTTATGGGGGGTTTGCAAGCCCTAAGGGTAAGTATTATCCCTATTTGTTGCAGTTTCCCGAGTGGATGATTCCGGGAGGTCCCAATTCGGCTGCTGCTGTGGGCGCGTTTGAAGGGGATATGCCGGTGCCTTGGGATGCGTGGGCGACACCCCTGATGGGGTGGTCGTTATTTTTTGTGGGTTTGTTTATGACCTCTTTGTGTTTGGCTTGGTTGCTGCGCACAAGGTGGATTGAGACAGAGCGTTTGGCTTTTCCGTTGTTGGATTTGCCCATTGTGTTGTTAGACGGTGTGGCCGATGGGCAGGCGATTTTTCGGAATCGGGCATTTTTGTGGGGAATGGTGGTTCCAGCGTTGTTATTTGGCATTAATGGTTTGAGTCATTATTATCCGGCGCTGGCCAAGATTGGCACGGGGGTTGATTTACAGCATTTTTTACTTGAAGAACCTTGGAAGGCGCTGGCCGACTTTGAGTCGCCTTTTGTGTTTAATGTTTCGCCGTTTTTGGTGGGTATTTCGTTTTTAGCACCGGTGGAAGTGTCACTCAGCACGTGGGTGTTTTATTTGTTTACACGCTTTCAGTTTTTGGTGACAGACTTGATGGGACTGACCGAGTACCGGGGTAACTTTTTGCCCAATGGGGGGTCGGTTTGGCTCGATTGGCCGATGCATTTTCCGTTTTTGATGTCACAGGCACGTGGTGGCTTGATGGTGATTGCGTTGTTTAGTTTGTGGTCTGCGCGCAAAGCATTTCAAGGCTCGTGGCGCAATCCGGCCTTGTGGGGATTTTTGGTGGGCATTGGGGGCTTGTGGATTTGGACAATGGCGATCGGCTTGCCGCCTTTGATTGGTTTTTTGGCTTTGATTTTGTTTTTGATTTTTAGTTTGGCATTTGTGCGTTTGCGTGTAGATGGTGGGTTGCCAATGACACAGGTGTATGTGTTGATGGGTATTTTCTTTTTAATGGCCATGGGATCTGGCCCTCAGGTGTTTGCGCAAACAACGGCAATTGGGTTTGCATTTTTGGCGGTGTTGGGATATACGACAATTGGGTTGTGGCCCGCGTTTCAGTTTGAAGGTTTTAAGCTTGCCGAGCGGTTTAATGTGACGCCCGGAAAGATGATCTGGGGCATGTGCTTAGGATTGTTGGCGGGTTTGGCTGCCGGGTATTATTTTGCATTGGAAACGATTTATGATCACGGCATTTTTGCGTTGCAAGAGCAAGGGGGTGCCCGTGTAGAAACGCGTATTGGTCGATACTACAGTTATCTGTTTACACTTGCAGGGGATACCGAAGCTGCTCCTGACTGGGAACGGTTGTGGGTTCATGTGGGTGGGGGTGCATTTACGGGGTTTTTGATTTTGATGCGCCAACGGTTCTTGCGCTGGCCCTTTCACCCCATGGGTTTTGTATTTGGCACCGGTTTTGGTTGGATGATGTGGGGCTCGGCATTTATGGGCTGGGTGTGCAAGTGGCTGACCGTGCGCTATGGTGGTGCGTCAACGTATCGGCGCGTACGCCCGTTTTTCTTAGGTATGATTTTTGGTGAAATTGCAATGCGGTTGTTCTGGGCGGGCGTGGCGTATACAAAGGGCGAGATGGGGATGGGTTACGATATGCCATTTATGACGGAGTATTAACACGGAAACGCACAGAAAATTAATCTCATCCTCTTGCCTATTTTTTTCTGTTGAAAAAAAGTAGGACGCCGTAGGCAAAATAAAAAATATAGCAGGTGAATTTTTGCACTTTTTTAAAGGTTAAACACATTGTCCGATAAACACAAACAAGATGAAGAACTCGAGCAATATCGCTCCCTAATGGAACGACCCGATACATTCGAAGAAGGTTTTACGCTTCGCACCGTGATTGGCGCATTTTTTGTTGGGTTTATTATGATGCCCGGTGCCATTTATATGGGTCTAATTGCGGGTGTGAGTATGGGCCCCGCGGCTGAGTGGGTGACCATTATTCTGTTTTCCGAACTGGCACGTCGCTCGTTTTCACCGCTTACGCGCCAAGAGATTTATGTAATCTATTACGTGGCCGGTGGATTGGCAGGTGTGATCAGTGGTGGTGTTGGCGGGATGATGATTGCTGGGGGACCGTTTGGGCAATTGATCTGGAATCAATATCTCGTGCAGTCGCAGGCTGTGGAAGGGTTTGGCATTGCACAACACATTCCCGAATGGGTTGCACCGCTTGCAGGTAGTGAGGCCTTGGTTGCCAGAACCTTTTTCCATTACGCGTGGTTGCCTGCTGTGGCCGTGTTGGTTGCGTCACAAGTTTTGTCACGGGCCGAATGGTTTAGTTTGGGATATATTCTTTTTCGTATTACGTCAGATATTGAACGTTTGCCTTTCCCACTGGCTCCTGTTGCAGCACAAGGTGCAATGGCGTTGGCCGAAGGTGGCGAGGATGAAGCAAAAGAGAGTTGGCGTTGGCGTGTGTTTTCGATTGGAATGGGCATTGGTTTGTTGTTTGGAGCCGTTTATGTCGGGTTACCTGCACTGACCGGATTGATCGCCAGTGATCCGATTGCGTTGTTGCCCATACCGTGGATTGATTTGACGACGACAACCGAATCGTTTTTACCTGCTGCGCCGTTGGGTATTGGGACTGATCTTGGACTGGTTATCATTGGCATGGTGCTGCCGTTTTGGGTGGTGGTGGGCAGTTTTGCAGCGGCAATGGTTCACGCTTTGGGCAGCCCGGTGCTGTATCACGCAGGGTATTTAACGCATTGGCGTCCGGGAATGGACACTATTTTGACACACTTCTCAAATGATATTGATGTTTGGATGAGCGTGTATATTGGCTCTGGGGCAATGGTGGGTATTATTGGGCTTTACCACGCATTTAGATCGATTGGTGATCGGCAAAAAGAAACAGCAGTAGGGCGTGGCACTTTGTCAGACACCCCTGCCGGACGCGGAGACTTTCCTTTTTGGGGTGCGGTCGGTGTGTATTTGTTGGCGACTCTGGCGATGATTTTGTTGTGTTTGTATTTGTTGGAAGACGACGACTTTCCACTGTTATTCTTGATCGCATTTGGATTTTTACTCACGCCACTGTTGTCTTATATCAATGCACGAATGGCTGGGTTGACGGGGCAGACAGTTGGTTTTCCAATGATTCGAGAGGGCGCGTTTATTTTTAGTGGATATAAGGGTGTAGACATTTGGTTTGTGCCTATTCCTTACGCCGATCACGGACGGCGCGCGCAATTGTTTCGCGAGGTGGAATTAACGGGTACCAAGTTTACGAGCATTTTGAAAGCCGAGTTGTTGGTGTTGCCCATGAGTTTAATTTGTGGATTGATTTTCTGGTCGTTGATTTGGCTGATGGCCCCGATTCCGTCACCCGTATTTCAATACGCGCAGAACTATTGGCACTTGATTGCATTGCGCCAAAGTCTGTGGTATTCGGCTACGTTGCCTGGTGTGACCGACTCTTTGTTTAGCCAAGCGATTAAGTGGGAATGGATTACTGGTGGGTTTGTGTTTACCGCAGGCTCCTATTTTGTGTTGTCGTTTATGAGAATGCCAGTGTCGCTGATTTATGGGTTTATTCGCGGTCTCCAAGGTTTGCCGCATATGTTGATTCCTGAGATGGTGGGTGCACTGATTGGGCGGTATTATTTTGAGAACCGATTTGGTGTGCGGCAGTGGCGACAATATGCCCCCGTAATTTTTGCCGGATTCGCGTGTGGTATGGGGTTGATCGGTATGTCGTCGGTGGCAATTGCATTGATTTCGAAATCGGTGACGCAGTTGCGATATTAAATATATAGATGTGGTGCTTCCCGTGTTGTTGCTGTTTTAGTGGAAACCTCAAAATACGACAAGACCAAATAAGTCGCTCATAAAGAGCGGCTTATTTTTGTATAAGTCTGTGTTGACGAAAACAAAGTTGAGTTTAATTGTATACCATTAATATGAATAAATTTATACTTGATAAGTGCACGCATGTTTACTATTATTACGCAGCGATTTGTAGATCGCCAAGAGCTTATTTATTGATTTCAAAGGGGGAATCATGAGCACGATACTTGAAGGATTGACGTGCCGTCCTTTGTGGGCATCACAAATGGGGTGCTTGAAGGGATGTCTGGACTATTTGGAAATGGGTATTTCTGAAGCGTGGTTGTTTGGCATCACGGGTCATGCATTTGTTAATAACATTGCATTTGATGTGTGTCCCAGCGGTCCCACGGCTTGGAATTGTCAGATGGCATTCAATTTGGGCAAAAATGCTGGCTTTGATGTGGACACGCATTTTGCAACACAGAGCGATGGTGACTTTGCCGAGCAGCAACTTAAGGCGTGGACGTTTGTACGCGAGGCACTTGATCGCGGTGCGCCTTGTTATGGATGGGAACTCCAAAAGCCTGAATACTACGCCATTGTCGGGTATGACGATGTGGGGTATCGTTTTCACGGGCATGGTGCTGATGTTGATACACCGGCTCGGGCATGGAACACATTGGGCCATTCTGATATGGGTATGTTGGTCGTTCATTCTGTCAAACCCGGTTTGGCAACCGAAGATGAGATTGCTGTGCGTGAGGCCCTTTCTTTTGCCGTTCAGTTTGGTCGGTCACGTGATGGGTTGTTTGACAATTATACGTCTGGTCCCGAAGGGTTTTCTGTTTGGGCCAATGCATTAGAAACGGGCCAAGCAAATGGCTTTGGTGTGGCTTACAATGCTGTGGTATGGGCGGAATGCCGGCACTATGCTGTGGAGTTTTTGAAATCGGTGGTTGCACGGGGCGTTTTATCCCGTGATGAACTACAAGATGCACGTGAAGCTTATGAAACGTCCCATCAGGCCCTTCAAGAAATATCAGAACTCTTTCCCTTTTTTGGCCATCAAAGCGATCATGTAAAAGATGAAGGGCGAATCAAAAAAGCGGTAGAATTGTTATATCACGTGCGTGATGCCGAAGAACGCGCGTTACATACATTTGAAGAAATTATAGCTTCTGAGGTCGTTGTTGGATAAGGAATTTCTGGAGTGTTTTTATGTTAGAGGATTTACCGGATTTTGATGCGCTGTGGGATTATCACAATCCAGAAAATACCGAACAATTATTCCTCGAGATTTTGCCTGTGGCGCAAAATGATGGGGACGATGATTATTTGGCTCAGTTATTAACGCAAGTGGCACGTACACAAGGGTTGCAGCGCAAATTTGATGTGGCACATCAAA
>JABIFK010000776.1 GCA_018650745.1 Candidatus Latescibacterota bacterium
AGGAAATGACGACGCAGAATGGACACCTTTTCTTTTGAACTATACCGCTTACGCTTCTTAGACATGGACTCCTCCTTCGTTGAGTCCAATTTACACCTTATTCAAACTGCGCAAAAGTCCATTTTCTCTTGAAGCATAACAAAGTTTGCCAGCTTCTATTTTAGAAAAATCAAGAATGTCGTTTATGATACCCAACAGATGCTGACCTGAGCCCTGAATTTTGTCGACATAGTCACGCTGCTTGATATCAAGGTCTGTGCGCAATGCAAGATGTGCCATACCAATAATGGCGTTCATAGGCGTTCGAATCTCGTGGCTCATATTTGCAAGAAAATCACTTTTTGAACGGTTTGCTTCCTGTGCTTCCAATGCCGCTTTCTGGGTCGACTCGTTGGCTTCCACAAGATCAAGATTCTGTTGCTCAAGACGCTCCAAGTCCTCAATCCGTCTTATCCCCAAAGAAATCGCATTAGAGGCTAATTTGAGAAACTCGATTTGTGCCAAGCTGAAAGCTTCATCTTCGTCACTAAGAATGGCAAGTGTACCACGCTCATGTGGAATATCGATGATGCATCCTACGCGGAATCCAATTCGATCACTCAGCTTGTTATAGTCTTCACCCATACCTTCTCGTAGCACTTGTGCGCTTTCTCGATAAACAACATTTCCGTCTTTCCACATATCTCGAATACGCTGTGAATAGAGTTGAGGCAACCGTGTGAACTTTTCAGAATCGATCAGATCATAAGAATCAAAAATACAGGCATCCGCATCAACAACTCGGTGGACTGCAATATTTCGAAATGAAAACCCATTGGCCCTAAATTCTCGATCACATGCAAGAATCACATCCGATAAATCATCTGTATTTCTAATTTTGAGTATAGCACTTGCAATATTGTTGAGGGCATTTTGGTCTGCTACATTTTGAGCCAATGCATTTTCGGCTGCTTTTCTATCTGTAATGTCCTGAACGAGTGCGAACCCGTGATCAAAAGATCCATCGGCTTCGCGCAGAGCACGAAAGGCCATGATTGTATAAACGATGGATCCATCTTTTCGGATAAACCGTTTGTCAATGGCGTAGCCGTCAATTTCGCCGGCAATGATCCGTTCAAATTGTTTGACATCTGGTTCAAGGTCATCGGGATAAGTGATGTCAGTCCACGATTTTGTTCTTAATTCTTCCCAGGGATATCCAAGTATTTCGCACAGATAACCATTTGCCATAATCCATCCCTTTTCAAGGGAGGTATAAGCCATGCCAAACAATCCGAGCTCGAATATGGTCCTAAATCGTTCCTCATTCTCGCGGAGTGTCTCCTCCTGTTTTTCACGCTCTCGCATCTCTTTTTCGAGTTCCAGGTTTATATTCTGGAGATGACGACCTCGCTGTAGTACACGCACACTCAGAATCGCGATCCCGAGACCCGCGAACCCAAGCAATGACCACAGTCCGATTTGGCGGTAAGGCAAGTGGACTTCGACCTGAACACGCAACGACTCATCCGAATAGCCGAGATCTCGATCGATCGCCTGAGCCTCGAAGACATACTCGCCTCGGGGTAGATCCGTATACTCCACCTTGTTATCTTTTGTAAGATGCCAGTTTTCGGAATGTCCGAGGAGACGGTAGCGATACTGCATCGCGTTTGGACGTGTTTTGTAACTCCTCCCGAAAAAAGAAAAAATGAGTGACCGCTGTGAAGTAGGCATATCTACACTCTCAAGAGGCCCGTAGTTCTGGTCCATTCGAATGCCAGAAAGGAAAATAGGCGGCGAACTCTCTACCGTGTGATACTGAACGACACCCCCACCGTTTATGCACATCCACATGTGACCGTTTTTATCCATTTCCAGATCGGCTACCCGGCTCCCCACAAGTCCATCTCTTTTTAGCAAGCTCTGGAACGTGAATCCATCGTATCTGTTGACACCACCAGCTGTACCAATCCACAACACGCCTCGCTCATCTTCGTCAATTGAATGAATTTGGTTGCTTACAAGACCGTTCTCCGTTGTGAACGTCTCAAAGTGCGTGCCTTCAAGCCGATTCAGGCCGTCGTCGGTTCCAATCCAAAGACGCTTTTGAGAATCCAAATACAGGGAATGAACCCATTCCTGAGCGAGTCCATCTTCTACAGTGAAGGACTGAATGGTCCCCTCCTTGTAGTGGCTAAGTCCTACCCGAGTCCCGATCCAGAGAGAACCCGATTCTTCTACACTCAGGGCTGTGACACGATTATCTAACAAGCCGTCCTCTTTGGTGAACAGCTCGAATTCGCCATCCTTGTAGCGGATCAAGCCATTTAACCACGTCCCGATCCAAATGGACCCGTCCGAGTCCTCTGTTATCGCCCTGACGTTTCGTATGGGCTGTTTGTCGATTCCCTTAATCTGTTCGAATCGCTTTTCTCCATGCCGAAACAGCCCGCCACGTGTGCCCACCCACAGCTTGCCTTGCGTGTCCTCGTGGAGCGCCCAGACGCGCGTGTAGGCAAGACCCTCTTTTTTGCCGACGGTAGTTAAGACAGAGCCATCCCAGCGATTGAGGCCGCTGTCCCCACCAAACCACATGTCTCCGTTACTGGACTTCAGCGCTACGCGCACCCTGTTGTCCGCCAGGCCCTGATCTTCTGTAAAGGTTGTGAAGTAACGACCATCATACCTGCTGATGCCCCCCCGTGTCCCAACCCAGAGCAATCCTTCAGGATCGAGAAAAAGCGATCGCACAGAAATGTCTGTCAGGCCGTCCTCTATCGTGAAGGACTGGGTTTTGGAGGCATCACGTCTGAGGAGGCCTTGTCGTGATCCGAACCACATGTTGTGCTGCTGATCCTCCACAATAGCCCAGACGTAAGTTCTTATCCCATCTTCCGGCAGGTAATTCACAAACTTTTGACCGTCGAAACGAGCGATCCCGGCGCGCAACCCGACCCACAGATCGCCTGCGTGGTCAAACATCATGCTCAGGACGCTTGCAGGGCCCTGGACGCCGTTG
Source organism: Candidatus Latescibacterota bacterium (assembly GCA_018650745.1). Taxonomy (GTDB): domain Bacteria; phylum Latescibacterota; class UBA2968; order UBA2968; family UBA2968; genus JABIFK01. The sequence goes on from JABIFK010000776.1 coordinate 3,002, forward strand.
TTTTCTGTATAGTTCGTAAAACGGGTTCCGTCGTAAAAACTCAGTCCTCTAAATGTACCGATCCATAAATTGCCGTTATCGGCCAGGCCTAACGTGCGAACTTTGTTGAAGACGAGCCCATCGTCGATCGTGAAAACCTTCAGGCCCGACGAGTCGATTCGAACAAGACCCCCTTCTGTTCCAACCCAAATCTCGCCGTCTCGACCCTCTGCCAAAGCGAAAACCCGATTGTGCGGCAATCCATCAGCTGTGGTTAAATTTGTGAATACTTTACCATCAAACCGACTTATCCCGCCACGTGTCCCGAACCAGAGGTTGCCGCTACGATCCTCCAGGATTGCCCAGGTTTCGCGATGAACGAGTCCATCTTGCGTTGTGTAGTTTGTAAACTGCTCGCCATCGTAACGACTGACCCCTCCGCTGGTTCCAAACCACATAACGCCTTGGCTATCACGTAGAATGGCTCGAACCGAACTATTGATCAGGCCATCCGGTACAGACATACTGAACCACACGCCCTGGCGAATACCTTCTCCGGCCATTATGGTTTTGCCAGGGCCTGCGACCACCTCTGTTCCCAAACGCGTAGTCAGCAATCCGGAGTCCTGTGACTCCAGATCTGAAGCCAGCAGCGGGAGAATCAGTGTCAGAAAGGTGCAAATGGTGTGTTTGATTAAGTTGTTCACGCGCTGTTCCCTGGTTGTATGTCGCTTGTCACTGGCGATTCCCCAGACTCGATGGGTTCTACTTCTTTCATTAATTTATCATACTGCGCCAATGTTGTGGCCATGTTATCAAGGTCAAACATTGAAGCCTGTTCGGCCAGTTTTTCTGCCCACCGTATCACGGGTGCATAATCATATTGATCACCCAGTTTTTTTATTTGGTCTGCAAAACTCTCTATGTCATTGATGCTAAGCGTTTCACTGAGTTCTTTCCAAACAGATTGTTGTGCGTTAAGTGCAGCAACCAATTCACCGGCAGATTTGGAAGTAATTGTCGATTCAACCGTCTCTTCTTCCACCACAATCTCTTCCGGAAATACATCCTGAAGTGTAGCAATGAGTCTTGTCAATTCTTCATTGACCGATGCCAAAGGAGTATCAATATCCATTTCATCGTGAATCGCTGATTCAAGGTCTTGCGCAAGTGTTTGCAATTGGGTTGCACCAAGCGTGCCTGCCACACCTTTGAGCGAATGTGCTGTCCGTTCGGCAGCAGCGCGGTCTTCTTCTATTTGTTCGCACACCGTTTCCACAGTTTTAGATTCTGTGCCCGTAATGAACTGCTTGAGCAGCCGTTCATAAAATTCACGATTGCCTGCAACGTTTCGCAAACCTGCTTTTGTATCAAGTCCACCTATTGAGCTTAAGTCTGTAATTGATTCTGGTTGTGAATCTTGTACTGAACCATTCGCGTTTTCAGGCATTTCTACGGGTGCATAATCATCTGCAGGAATCCATTCGAGCAATGTCTTAAACAGTGCCTCTGGATCAATAGGTTTGGCAATGTGATCATTCATACCAGCCTGGATACAACGCTCGCGATCACTGGCCATGGCATTGGCTGTCATCGCGACAATAGGGAGGTCACCAAAACGCTCGTCTGCTCGAAGCTCAAGGGTCGCCGTGACACCGTCCATCACGGGCATCTGCATATCCATCAAAACAAGATCATAGTTATTGGCGCCGGCCATCTCCACACCGATTTGGCCATCCTCCGCCAGATCAACCCGAAAACCCGCGTCTCTAAGAAGCTCCATCGCCACCTGTTGATTGAGTTCGTTATCTTCTACCACCAAAAGATGAGCACCCTGAATGGTGGACAGATCCAACCCTTCAGTGGGAGACAACCCATCACGACCAGATGTAGAGCGTTCTGTATCACCTCGCAAAGCGTGAAGTGCCGCATCGTGCAACTGTGACGGATTCACAGGTTTAACAAGCGTAATGTCAATTCCCACATTGTGAGCTTCTTCAATGACCTCGGTACGCCCATAGGCAGTGACCATCACAGGTTTAGGTTGTACTGAAAGATTAAGACCCGCAAGACGACGAACCGTTTCCACGCCATCAATACCCTGTGGCATACGCCAATCGACGAAGATAAGGTCATAAGGATCATCGCCATCAGCAGTGCCAACAAGGTCGATTGCTTCTTCACCCGAAGGAGCTTCATCGACACGAAACGTCATGGCAGTCAACATTTCCGAAATGATCTGACGTGCCTGAGGATTATCATCTACCACAAGAACGCGACGGTTTCTAAGGTCAGGCTCAGGAACGAAAACTTTCTGCTTTGCTTCGCCAATGCCCAAACGAGCCGTAAACCAAAAGGTACTGCCCTTGCCGCGCTCACTTGCCACACCAACGTCACCGCTCATCAACTCGGCAAGACGCTTAGAAATAGCCAAACCAAGCCCCGTTCCACCAAACTTACGGGTGGTTGAAGCATCTGCCTGTTGAAAAGATTGGAAGAGTTGTCCCTGCTGTTCTTGTGTCAGACCAATTCCCGTATCCTGAACTTCGAATCGAACAAGCAGATCCCCTTCCACCTCTTCCTCTTTGTGGACACGTACGACAATCTGACCTTCTTCTGTAAACTTGACAGCATTATTTGAGTAGTTGATGATAATTTGGCTCAAACGAAGCGGGTCTCCAATCAAATCATGGGGAATATCAGAACCCACATCAAAAAGGAGTTCGAGATTCTTCTCTGAAGCTTTGGCACCAATGAGCGCAGCAACGTTTTCCATAACTTCATCAAGGTTGAAGTCGATGTTTTCAATGTCGAGCTTTCCGGCCTCAATCTTCGAGAAGTCCAGAACGTCGTTGATAATACCGAGCAAGTGCTGACCCGAACCCTGTATCTTGTTAACATAGTCTCGTTGCTTCGTATCAAGATCTGTGCGTAAAGCGAGATGGGCCATGCCAATAATCGCGTTCATGGGTGTGCGGATCTCGTGAGACATATTTGCCAGAAAAGCGCTTTTGGCTTCGTTGGCGGCATCGGCGCTTTGTTTGGCCTCCAGCAGTTCTACGGCTGTTCTTTTTTGTTCGGTGAAATCGACCCACATAGTAGCCGCCAAAGGACCAACTTGAACAGTGTGCACTTGCAAATCATAAACAGCTCCGGTTTTGGCAGTAATTTGGAGATCCATGGGTTCTATTGGACGACCCGTTTCTGCAGACTCCTGAACACCCCTGGCCCAATCTTCATGAATTTGCTCGCGATAAACCTGATCAGGAAAGAAGAGTTCCCAAGAGAGTTCCACCGTTGGAATGTCCTCTATGGTATACCCAAGCAGAGCGGTAAAAGCTTGATTCATGACAATGACATCACCACTTGGATCAAACAGGGCTGTGGGCAATGGCAAACCATGTACCAAGTTCTGGAGTTCCTTTTGTTTTGATTCAGCCTCTTCGCGTGCCGTAACCAGTGCCTTCTCGGCTCTCTTTCGCTCGCTGATGTCCTCCTTCACCGCAACGTAATGCGTGACCTCGCCTTGCACGTTCTTGATCGGCGAGATCGACGCCGACTCCCAGTACAGCTCACCGTTTTTCTTTTTATTGCACAATTCTCCTCGCCAAGTTCCCCCAGTACTGATCGTCTGCCACAAATCAGCATAGACGTCTTCTGACTGTTCCCCAGACTTAAGCACCCTGGGGTTCTGTCCGACCGCCTCTTCGGCGGTGTATCCCGAGACTTCCGTGAACGCCGGATTGACGTAATCGATCGTGCCCTGTTGATCGGTGATCACTACGGTGGCCGGGCTATGTTCAACAGCAAGAGAGAGCTTACGCAACCCTTCCTCTGCGCGCAAGATCTCAGCGTCGCGACGACGAAAGAGCACAAATGCGCAAACAAAGAAAAGCAACGCGAATAGAGAAGCCACGCCTTGATAGACGCGCATTCGGTGCGTCTCTTGCTGGGCCTGTCTCTCCAGTTCTGTTGTTAGCTCGTTCATCAGATCAAGAAGTCTGAGATTGTATACCTTGGCATGTTCGACAGCAGCATGTATGATGGTAGGGTCGATATCCTGCCCTGCATCAATGACTTGGGAAATCTGTGCCCGATGCTCCTTCCAAATTGCCACAGCACCCTTTAACACATCACGCGCCTGCCCCTGTGGCAACGGAGGCAGAAACATCTCCTCTCCAGATCCACTGTGTGTTTTGTTGCCCACGTCAAAACCACGCAACGTATTGTCGAAGAGATCAAATGTCAGTTTCAATTCTTCCAAATACGCTTGATAGTTGACATTGGTTTCTATAGTTGCCTCAATCTGCAACAGCGCCTTAACCATACGCTGCGAAAGCATACGTTGCCTTCCCGCAAGATTGATAGCAACTGCCTGTTGCTCAATTTTCCAAGAGAGCAGATAGCTGAGTGACAACGCCCCAATGATGAAGACGAGGAACAGCCCGATTGCCATTACGGCAACTCGCGTTGTCTTTTTTGTTGCTTCCTCATTCATAGATCAACAGCCCCAAAAGTAATGAACCCTTATCACAAAGTCCGAATATCTTCCATAAGATCTGGATACGATTTAAGGGTTTTTGCCATATCATCCATCTCAAACATAGATGCCTGTTGCACCAACTGACCGGCCCACGTTACAAGCAAAGACAACCCATAGCTTTCGCCCAAAGCCATAAGCCAAGTGGCAAATTCTTCAACTTCGTTAATCGTAAGCGTCTCTGCCAAACCCGCTGCATACGACGCCTTTTCTGAAACCGCTCCCAAAAGTTCCGGTAATTTTTCTCGCACCGCATCTGTCAATTCCTCGGCAGCACGCTCAGAAGTCTCCTCCGAAGCACCAGAATTTATACCCGAAACCTGCGCCAATGTCTGATCGCCAATGGGTGTGCTGTCTGTGACCAACACGTCGTTCAAAACCACCAAAAAACTACTGCCAACATCTACCTTGCTGGTAACAGTGATCTGCCCCGCCATCACATCGAGAATGCGCTTTGTCAAAGTCAAACCAAGTCCTGTCCCACCATATTCGTTGATGCTTTGCCCCTGCCGTTGCGTAAAGGGCGCAAAAACTTTATCAATCTCATCCTCCGGAATACCAATGCCAGTGTCGGCTATTTTGATGCTCAAAGTCATTTTCTTCTGAACAGACGCCGCCTTCACCTCAACAGAAACTTCCCCTTGTTTTGTGAATTTAAGGGCATTATCGAGCAAATTTTTGAGAATCTGTACAAACCGCCGTTCATCCAATTCAACAGATCGTGGAAGCTCAGGATCCAGTTGCAGGTCAAAAGCCAGTTGCTTCTTATCTGCCAGAGATCCAAACAAATTTTCGATATCTGCAAACACACGCAACAAATCCACATCTGCATAGTGAAGATCAAGATCACCAGCCTCCAACTTGGAGAGATCTATGATATTGCCTATTAAATCCAAAAGATCATCACCACTGGATCTGATAGATTCCAGATAAGTTTTCTGTTGTGGATCGCTAATCATGCCTTCCAAAATCTCTGCAAATCCCGTAATAGCATTCATAGGCGTTCGAATTTCATGAGAGACATTGGCCAAGAACACACTCTTAGACCTGTTGGCCGCCTCGGCCTCTCGAGCCATTAACAAAGCCTCATTTCGCGCCACTTCCAATTCTTCCGTTCTTTGCTGAACCCGTTCTTCTAAAGTATCTCTTGCCTCTCGCAACTCCCCATCACGCAACTGAATCTGTGAGAGCATTTCATTAAACCCAGCCGAAAGCACACCGAGTTCATCCGTCCCTTCACTGGGCACCCGATGATCATATTGACCGCTCTCAGACACCTTTTTCGCCGCAGCAGAAAGCACCTCAATTCGCCCCGACAATGTTCTTTGCAGCACCACCGAAAGCACAAATGACAAACCCAAACCCACAACGAGAACCAACGAAGCATCAATAGCAAACTCTGTCGTCTTCTCAGCGAACGCTTCTAAATTGGAGCGAATAAAAACGGTGCTGATAAATTCACCCTCTCTACGTATTGGCAAGTAAAGCTCTAGTGCATCTTCGCTAAACCGGTGACCTTCACCAATCGTATCGGGAAAAGCATCATCCAACGTTTGTTCTCGAGCGTATGTTGCAAAAATCGAACCCGATGGATCATAAATGCAAGCGTGGGTAATACCTTCAGACACCGAAAGAGATGCAAGAATCTCAGCTGCCGACTCCGGGTCTGCAAATTCCAATGAAGAGATCGTATTATCGCCAATCATCTCGGCATAGGAGCCCAACCGACTCACCAGCGAAGCACGATATGTGACCAGGTCACTCCATACAAATACCGTACTCGCCAAGACCAAAACAATGGCAGCAGTCATTAACTGTATGGTGATCAATTTTCGTCGAATCGTCATGATAAGTCGCCTATCAACGCTGTTAAATCCTGCACATAATCAAGGTTAAATAAATAAACACGTTTGCGATTTCCCTGAACCTGCTTCTGTTTCATTGCTTCTCCAAATTTCTGTATTGTCGATATTGTTTAAATAGATCCGTAACCAATAAGTTTGGTAAGGTTTTGATCTTTAGTCCGAAGGACTTTGCAATAATCGCACTGGAATTTATTCCGGTGCGATGGGTGTGCGATCAATTTTTTTATCTCCAGTATACAGGATCTACTTGTTTTCTTTTTTATCCACCAAAATAGCCAACTTCAGCATCTGCGCACCAATTACAAGCTTTGCACGCTTAAGCGCTTTTTGACTCACTTCAAACCGCAACCGGTCTTTCAAAAGCACAAAGTTGATGGCAACACCCTTTTCCACCAATCCTTTTGTATCACCAATCAGCAAAACATGCGAAGCCTCCAACTCCTCCCGAAAAGTATCCAAATCATCCACACGATTGGCCGAAACAAATATAATTTCACACGGATGAAACGGTTGCCCATCGGAAAATATCTGAACCTCTAAACGTTTGCCTTTAACCTTCCGTTTCTTGGCAATCTCCCGAAGCGGCTTCGCCAAAGGATCGTCACCCAAAATGCCCACATGAATGACATCACCATCAACATCCTCTGGCCACTGGACGTATTTGATAAAATTGTAAATGAACGCAGCTTTGAGCTGGTTCACCTTTTCCTTGTTTGCCCCAAATGCATCCGATGTCACACCCACACAGAGGAGTCCACAGAGAACCAAAAGAAGGGGTCGACGCAAGACCAGCATAGGTCTTGCAGTCTTGAATGATTTAAATTGAGTCATGATTTGACTTCGAACATCGCTGAAAAAGAAGATCATGTGGCGTAATATATCGATATGTATCATCATTAGAATGTGTAGCCCAAATCCAACAATAACTTGCGTGTTATCTGTGTGTAAATCGGATACTCATATCGCGCCCGATCTAAGGCATTGATGACAGACAGTTTGACGTGCACATGTTCTCCAACCTGCTTAGACAAAGCCACATCCAAGGTCCAATAATCGTCCACAGGATCAAAATCAATCTCCGGATAGGTCACCTTACCCACATACCGAAATCGAACATCAGCAGTAACAGTACCAGAATAAGAAACACCACCACTCAGTTTGTTTCGGGGCGCACCCAGCCATGTTTCTTTAATATTTGAATTCCCTTTAATCGTTCCGCGTTGATAGGTGTAATTTAAAAACGCTTTTGCATCAGGCGAAAAATCATGCTTGACTTCAATTTCTGCGCCACTTAGCGTAATGCGATCACCAATATTTGTGATAGCAAGATTCAACTCATTTGCAGTGGCATGGAGAACAACAAGACCCAAGTTGCTTTTGATCGTATTACGAAAAGTTTCCACATCGATATACGTTCTCTCATCAGGGTGAAGACGCAAACCCACCTCATAGGCCGTAAGTTTCTCAGGGCCTGGCGCCACACCACCAATGGCGTTTCCATTTTCTGTGGTGGCACTAACCTGACTGCCCTTCAGCCACCCACCCGGAAATCGCACAAAATAATAGCTCTCATCAAATGATGGACGGCGGAAAGATGTGCCAGCCATCAGACGCAAATTGGCCTTTTTTTCGTAGAGATCCACATTCAAGGTTGCACGCGGTGTAAACTCACCGTCGAAATTGCTCCACTTGTCATATCGTCCAGAAAGGGTCAAAATCACCCGTCGATCAGCAAAAGCGATCTGATCCTGTGCATATACAGACAACAGATTATCCTCTTCATCATAGAGATATGGCGGTGTGTTGGCGATGTCTCGGCTGCCTAAAAAACGGCTTGCGCTACCACCAACAATCAGATCATGATTCGCCAGTGTCGCCAGTGTGTACTGAACATCAAGATCGAGACCACGGCTTTTTTGGAGTTCATATTTAAAAATATAACTTCCATTGTCCCATCTTCTGTTTTCTTGCCAGATATCCCTAAACCCAACCCGAATGCCAACTTCTCCGCGACCCACTGGTATTTTTGCCTGATTGTTCACATAAATTGTTCGCTTCTCAGAAAGATCAATACTGCGATCACCAGCACTGGCATTGTAACCTTCTTCATCAGATGAAACGCCACCCTCACTTGAAAAGGTCACATCGCCCTGTGCATAGTCCAATCGATAGGTCAAGGAATAGATATCTGCCCAATCTTTTATACCATAGTTGGGCGCTGCCAAAACCGCTTCTGCAGTCTCAGCATCTCCCTTTTTCTCCGTCCGAGTAAAACTTCCCCGAACAGCAATACCCAACCCATCCTCAGTATGATGTGCCAATCCAATTTCGTAAATCTGATTACCACGCTCCCCATAAACAACAGATGCCGAATTCTTTCGTTCACTTGCTGCCAACGTGATGATATTCACCACCCCCACCTGTGCATCTGCGCCATACATGGCAGATGACGGACCTCTAACAACTTCGATCCGGTCTATATCGTGTTTTGACAACGGAAGCGTTGGCCACTGAACACCTCCGTAAACCACAATATTGATGGGTTGGTTATTAATGAGTATGAGCATCTTAGGTGTTTCATCATATGCCAAACCTCTTGCCGCCACATCCTGATCCGTATGTGTCTTGGTATAACCATCCATACCAACCACATATTGAAGCAACTGAGGGATCGTATGCGATGGCGACTGCAAAATCTCTTCACGCGTAATAATCGAGATCGCCGAAGGGGCTTCCATTAGAGTTTGCAAGCGCTTAGAAGCTGTGACCACAGGTTCGTTCAGCAAGTCTGAGAGCGACATGTCCAAAAAAGTGTCGAGTTCATCTCCTTGCGCTTCGGGAAGCCCTAAGGACGAGCACATCAAAGCGACAAAAAGCATGCGTTTCCATCTTTTCATAAATTAACGATCCGCTTAAGGTTTTGAATGCATTCAGGATAATGTTCAAGTGTTTTTGCCATGTTATCCAAATCAAAGAGAGAAGCTTGTTCAGCAAGCTTTTCTGCTCACAATGTTAAAGGTGCATAATCATACTGATCACCCAAATTCTTGATCTGATTTGCAAAGTCTTCTATATCATTCATACTCAGCGTTTCACTGAGTTTTTCCCATACAGCGTGTTGCCCCTCAAGTTCAACAACCAATTCACCAGCAGCCTCAGACGTGATTGTTGATTCAACAACCTCTTCTTCCTCCACAGCCTCTTCAGGAAACACACTCTGAAGCTCACCAATCAATCGTGTCAGTGCTTCATCAACCACTGTGAGGTGCACTTCAATATCCGACTCATCGTGAATAGCCGATTCAAGCGCTTGCGCATAACCTTGCAATTCAGTCGCGCCAATCGTACCTGCCACACCCTTAAGCGAATGTGCCGTGCGTTCAGCACCTGCTCGATCCGTTTCTATTTGCTCACGCACCGTTTCAACGGTCTTGGATTCTGAACCCGTGATAAATTGCCTAAGCAAGCGCTCATAAAACTCACGATTGTTCGCCACATTTCGCAAACCTGCTTTGGTATCCAGTCCTTCAATAGATGCAAGCACGTCCGAGGAGGTATCCGTTTCCACCTCTGTCGATGCAGTTTGAACAGAAGGTGTCGTTTCTGGTTCTGTAACAACCTCGGCAAGCTGTTCCTCTGTGCGTGCGGGAATCCATTTCAAGAGTTTGCCAAACAAATCATCAGGATCAATCGGTTTGGCAATATGGTCGTTCATACCTGCTTCAATACATTTCTCACGATCCCCTTCCATCGCATTGGCTGTCATGGCTAAAATTGGCAGATCATTAAAACGATCGTCCTTGCGAATCTCTCGGGTCGCTGTCTCGCCATCCATCACAGGCATCTGCATATCCATCAGCACAGCATCAAAATGGAGCTGCTTCACTTTCTCAACACCAATTTCACCATTTTCTGCCAACTCCGTTTCAAAACCTGCTTGTGCCAACAGCTCAAGCGCAACTTGTTGATTCAACTCATTGTCTTCCACCAACAAAACACGTGCACCCCGAATAGACGCCAAATCTTCAGATGATATATTTAAAATCGCCGAATGTCTTTCAGCATAATCGGTCTCACCACCCAACACCCGAATGGCCGAATCAAACAAGAGCGATGAATTCACAGGTTTTGTTAAAGAATACGCAATGCCTACCCCACTGGCATTTTTTAAAACATCCTCACGACCATAAGCCGTTACCATAACGGGATGAGGTTTTGATTTGAGGCCCTGCACATTCATTTTGCGAATGGTTTCAGTTCCTCACCAACCAATGTCAGCTGTGTCTCAATATCAGCCTTGTCATGAATAGCCGTTTCAAGCGCTTGTGCACACGTTTGTAATTCGGTCGCACCAATCGTACCTGCCACGCCTTTAAGCGAGTGAGCGGCACGTTCGGCACCTGCTCGATCCGTCTC
>JABIFK010000888.1 GCA_018650745.1 Candidatus Latescibacterota bacterium
GATAGCGCATGATGTCGGCTTCGTGTACTCGGCGAAAGTGACTGCCCGGCACGAAGAGGGTGCCACCACTTTCGATGGGTGTGTCGGCGGGAAAGAAGCAGGTTTGAATGTCAAAGTGATGTTCCCGAATGTCGTATTCGGCATCTTGGTGTAGGTTGGCACCTTTGTATGTATTGGCTGGAGTGAGGTGTGCCGCGTGGTGGTCGTAGCGTGGACTGGGGCCAATGAGGCTGTGAAGAATGGCTTCAACTTTAGGCAAACGAAAGACTTGCCCGAGTGCTTCCGTGGGCCAAACTTCAGAGAAGGGTGCGGCCGTTTTTTGGACGGTTTTGTGCGTGCCGTCGATCATTTCTTTGTGGGCTGCATCACAGAGTTCTTTTGGCACGATGTTATCAAAGCGCAAAAATCCGTTGCGTACAAATTGGGCCATTTCGAGTGAGTTGAGCTTGAGATCTTTATCAGCCATCGATTGCCTCCAGTTTTTCCAATACAAATTCAAAGTCGAGATAGTCTACTTGGTATTCACGGCCTATTTGTGGGGCTCTGAGTGTGGGCACTTGCAAGACACGCCATCCATCGAGCATGGCATCTAATACAGATTTGTAAGGCGGTTCTTGGGCTTCGCCCGCAGCTTCGAATTTTTTTTTGCCTGTGCCGTCATAAAATGACCAACCAACGACTGCGGCTTCAAGGTTGGAATTGCCCAAATACAAAAAGAGCAATTGTTGTCTTTGTTGCGACCCTGCCATATGAAACTCCTCAAGAGGTGGTCAAAAATGTTTTCGAGTGTCATAATATATATCTGAATGGTATGGCCTGTCTATATCCAATCGCGCGATGTTTGTGTCTGATTTCGTTATTAGGCTAATACATCACTGAGATCGAGCATGTTAGGCGCGAGATTAAATTTTCGCCTGTTTTCGACTGTCATTTTACGATTCGTAATCAAAGACCAACACATCATCTACCAATGGGCGTAAGAGGGTTGTTGACAATTCTTTGTGGTCGGGGTGGGGCAAATAGGCATCTCGGGCGGTGAGATCTGTAAAACGCACAGTAAACCCCCAGGTGAAGCCATTTTCTTTACCTTCGGGGCTGTTATTGTATCCGGCCGTGACAGATTCTATACCGGGGATGGAACCCTTTTCTTTGAGGGCGATGAGGCCGTCGTGGAGGGCTTGGGTTTGAGCTTTGGTGACACCCTCTTTGAGCTTGAGTAGAACGATGTGTTCGATCATAGAGATTCCTTTTTAAGCGTAACGCTTTTGAGACAATATTGGAATTGAGATCAGTGCGAGATTTTGGTTTCAATGGCTGCTTGGAGTTCGGTTGGGCTAAACCCCCCAGGGCCTCGAGCACCGGGGTAAAGTACGCGTTGATCGGTGTCGATGAGGTAGAGGCGTTCGGGCCAGGCGGCGTAGGCGATCATGACGGCATCGTCTATTTCGTCAACATAGGTTTGGATGCCGTATTGCATGGATACTTCACATTGGCCTGCTACTTGGCGGCGTTCTTCTATGGTTGTGGGATCGTGAATACCTGTGTCTTTGAGTTTCCAGCCGTTTTCGGGGTGGGCTTCGCGGATGTAGATAACGAGGAATTGGATTTTTTTGTTGTATTGCGCATATAAGTCGCGGAGACTGACCGCCTCACGAACGAAGGGTGGTCATGTAAAACTTCCGAAGACGAGGGCAACGGGTTTTTCTTTACAAAGATTGGACAAACAAATTGGGTTTTCACCGTTGGCATCGCTGAGTTTAAAGTCGGGTGCGAGATCCCCTTTTTTGGGCGCAAGCGGATCGTGGTGATCTAACCAGGCGTGGGCGTCGGCTTTGCTTTGAAATGTTTGTGACATGGGAACGTCCTTCTATACTTCCTGAGAGGAAGGGGAATGAGGCGCGATGGAACATGGGTGTGCAGGATTGTTCGGATTGTGACTAATGAATGTTGTAAACTTGAAAAGTCAATTTGAAAAGCACCCCTCGGTCCCCTGAAGGGGATGAAAGGCGGGTTTTGTCGATGCTCAGGGACGGAGGAGGGAATCTGAACTCAGGGAGAAGGAAGGGGTTCTGTGGGTTTACTTGGAGGGAGAAAAGGACGGGGTTTGGGGAGAATGGCTGATTCTTGGGACGCTTTAGGAGAGAGTAGGGTTTGTGAATAGGGTCTGAGGGAGAAGAGGTTCATTGTAACTGTTCAGTCTTTGGCAATTGAGTGTTCAATTGGTGATCATTCCATATATCATTTATAAACAGTGATTTGCTGTAGTATTTTTAATTTATATAAAAATCGTTCATATATTGAACGGTTTTTTTGTATTTTGGATGAAAAATTATTGAACGGTAACTAATTGTTGCACAAAGGGTTTGGGGGGGTATGCGACATATTTTCCGAAATGGCACATCTGTTGCAATAGGAATGCATTCGAATCTCTTGCAATATCAATAAGGCATGTTAACATGGAGCTTTGTGTGACGACATTGGGTACGTTTACGATGCAAGATATGATGCAGTGGAAAGAGGGGCTTGCGGTTGCTGATGGGCAAAAAACATTTGGGATGACGCTGTGTGCAGGTGTGTGTATTGCGAGAAAGGTTTAGCAGATGGATATTTTGATCCAATCTTTGGTGAGTGGTTTGGCATTGGGTTGTGTGTATGCGTTGGTTGCCTTGGGTTTTGTGATGATTTATAAAGCGACCGAGGTGATCAATTTTGCGCAGGGTGAATTGATGATGGTGGGGGCCTATACGTATTTTGCATTGGTGACGGCGGGTGTGTCGGGTGTGTTTGCTTTTTTGGGCACGTTGATTTTGATGGGGATTTTGGGTGCGTTGATTGAGCGGGTGTTGATGCATCGGCTGATTGATGAAGCGCCATTTACGTTGGTGATGGTGACGATTGGTTTGGCGGCGGTGTTGCGCGCGGGTACGGGTATGATTTGGTCACACGATACCCTTAATTTTCCATCGCCCATTCCCGATGGCAGTTTCACAGTTGCAGATGCGATCATTCCGTATGTAGATGCATGGACGATTGCGGTGACGTTTGTGTTGAGTGTGTTGTTGTTTGTGTTTTTCAAACATACGCAGGTGGGCACGGCTTTGCGTGCGGTGGCGCAGAATCGGTATGCGGCGCAGTTGATGGGGATTCCGGTACAGCGGATGTTTACGTTGACGTGGGCATTGGCTGCGGTGTTGGCATCGGTGGGTGGGATGTTGTTGGCGGATATCAGTTATTTGCATACGAATATGGGTTTTATTGGATTGCGTGCGTTTCCGGCTATTTTGTTGGGCGGGTTGGATAGTATTCCGGGTGCATTATTGGGCGGGTTGGTGATTGGTTTGGCTGAGACATTGACGGGCACTTATATCGATGGGGATTTGAAAGAGATTATTGCATATGTGATTTTGTTGGTGGTGTTGCTGATTCGACCGACGGGGTTTTTTGGGTCGCCGGAGGAGAAACGGGTATGAACAGGCCCTCATCCGATCTCGCTACGCTCGGCCACCTTCTCCCACAAGTGGGAGAAGAAGGTATATGCGTTTTTTGATACGTTTGATATTTATATTCCTAAAAATTCGTTGGAACTGATGGACGATTTGACAAGCAACAGGCGTGACGGGTCTGCACCGATTGTACCCGGAGTACAGGGTTGGAATCTGTTACTGGACGGCATTTTGAAATTTGGGAAAACATTATGATTAAGTATCGCCATCAAATAACATCGTATGCCGAAGGGATGCAGATTTTTCGGACGGGTGTGCGCAAGTTTTGGTTTGGAGTGCTGCTGGTGTTTCTGTTGGTGTTGCCGGGGGTGGGGGTATCGTTGGGGGGAAACTATGTGCCTTATTTGTTGAATCAGACGGGCATTGCGATTCTTGTGGCGCTGGGGTTGAATTTGTTGATGGGGTCGGCAGGATTGATTTCTATGGGGCATGCGGCGTTTTTGGCGGTGGGTGCTTATACGGCAGGTATTTTGTCGACGACATTGGGATTTCCATTTTGGATGACGATTACGTTGTCGGGTTTGAGCACGGGGTTGATTGGGATGGTTGTGGGGTTGCCGGCGTTGCGGTTGAAGGGGATTTATTTGGCGTTGGCGACGTTGGCGTTTCAGTTTATTGCTGAGCATGTGATTGTGCATTGGGCGAGTTTGACGGGCGGAGCGAATGGCTTGTTTGTGCCACGGCCTGCGTTGGGTGATTTTCAATTTGATAC
>JABIFK010000834.1 GCA_018650745.1 Candidatus Latescibacterota bacterium
AAAATAAAATCGTGCACTGTTGTTCCCTGTGGGTGTCCTCGATTTTGATGTTTGTGTATTCAAATGGTATTAAAAACGAAAAATAAAATCGTGCACTGTTGTTCCCTGTGGGTGCCCTCGATTTTGATGTTTGCGTATTCAAATGACATTATGAACCTATAATACAATCGCGCGCTTAATCATTTTTGCCCTCAATATTGATTTTTTTGAGGCAATTAATTTAACGGCACCAATCGCAATGCATTTTGATGATAAATCTTCGCCGCCACATTATCTGATAGGTTTAGATCGTTCAAATATTCTTGCAATGCATTACCGGGTGCGTCGCGGCCAAATAATAATCGGTCTTGGTTTTCTATCAGAAAATTGAGTCCCCCATCGTCCATGCGCTTGAGTGCGTTTAGGCCCGACCCAGCAGATAAGTCTGCCCACAGGTTTTTATGTTGGGTGAGCATGTCAAATAAGCGCCCACCTGGTGTTACGGGGCCTGATGGGTATTTTTCTGGGTCGGTGTTTTCATTGCCACTGATGTGACGCCAAAAGCCGGGGGCATGACCAACGAAGATGGTATTGGGGCATTTGGACAGTGCACGTTCTAAAGTATCGATCTCGCCGCCGTACCAATCTTCTTGGTAGATGCCATTTAAGGAAGGCGTGTCAATGTGTAAGACGACGGGTGTGTTAAGATCTCCGGCGGTTTGGAAGAGTTCGATGGCGCGTGGGTCATCTAAGACGGTGCGGTAACTCCATTCGCCACATATACGCACATTGTGCATTTTAACGGCGGCTTCAAACATTGCAGAGGCATTGCCTTCTGTGGGACAGGGGCAATAACCCGCAATGAAGCGATTGGGGTATTTTTCACAGGCTCTGGACAGGTCGTCTAATGTGGCACCCGCATGTGTGCCGTCGGGGCGGACATTGCAGGGGTTGAATACGCCATAGTTGTTTTGAATGTGTTCACCCGGTGGTAAATACCAGGTGAGCAACCACGTGACATCAAAACCAAAGCGATCCATTTCTTCTAAAACGCCTTCGGCATTGAGTCCGTGATAATAAATGTGGTTGTGCGAATCAATGATCATGGCAGTCGGCTCCCGTATGGGTTATTCCAGTCCTAAAATTTCAAAGGCATTGCGATAAATGACGGCTTCTATTTCGTCGGCGTTTAATCGGGGCAGGGCAGAACCTTCGAGCATGTTGTTGAGGGTGCGAAGGCCTTCTAGAGAGCCGTTGATGGTTGCAAAGGGATAGTCGGTGCCAAAGAACAATTTGTCCCAGACGCCATATTCTTGCACCAACATGAGGCTTTGATACAATTGAAAGCGGCGATAATAGATGGCACTGACGTCGGCGTAGACGTTGGGGTGTTTGCGAATGGTGGCCACACATTCTCCTTCATAGGGATGAGAGAGGTGTGCCATGATGATTTTGACATTGGGGAATTTGATCGCAACTTCGTCAATGTGACGCGGTAGGGTGCAGTGTAAGGGGGCTTGTGCGATGAATGTGGTGCCCGTGTGCAATAAGACGGGCAATTGGTGTTTTGTGGCGTATTCCCACAAGGGATCAAGCAATGGATCACAAGGTACAAATCCGGCATACATGGATAAGAGTTTGATGCCTTTTAAGTTTAAGTCTTGATGGCCTTCTCTGAGTTCGTCTTGCCAACCCTCTTGTGTGGGATCGACTGATAGAAAGCCAACGAGGTTATTGGGGTGTTGCGCAACATAATCGGCAACATATTGATCTTCTACCCACAAACCACTGAGTTTGGCTTTGCCGCCAAAGACGATTGTTTTGGTTTCTTCATCAGATGCAGCGCGATAGTCTTCGTAGCGCACGGTTAAATCTACGCCGTTGCCTTTCCACGCGCGTTCGGCTTGCATCCGAAAATCATCCCCGAAATGTTTGGGATATGCCCATGCATGACAGTGTACATCGAAAATCATGATTGTCCTCGAATCGTGCGCAATTTATGGTGGTGGTTTGATCTCTTGGCACGCGGTTATGAGCAAGCGCCCTTGCCTATCACTCAGGACCTGAGACGCTAAATGATTGGGTCTCTCTTTATACAAAAAAAAGAAGCGATTTGGTAGTGTTTTAAAGAGGGGATTAGAACATGGAGGGGAGGGTTTTGCTGGTGAAGCTCACCAGTTGGGTCACAAGGCGGTAGGTGAGACCCCATAAGACTGGGCGATTGGGGCCCAAAAGGTCAATGGCTGGCACTTCTTTTAAGGGATGCCAGTTTTTGAGTTGGAGGGTCTGCAAACGAGCAGAGTCGGTGATATCGTGATAAGAGGCCCAAAACACTTCACAGACTTCTTCGTTGGGGCACAGTTGGGGCAGGTTGTTTATGGCATAGACGTAGGCAGAGACTTGAACGGGTAAGGTTGCACCGGTTACGTCGTCTAATTGGCCCAAGAAATTGGTGTTTGAGAGGTCCAAACTGAGTTCTTCCTGGGTTTCGCGTTCGGCAGTTTGTTGCAAGTTGGTATCTTCGGGTTCTATGGTGCCACCCGGAAACGCAATATGCCCAGACCAAGGATCTTTTGGGTGTGCGGCGCGCTCAATGAATAAGATTTGTAGATCTTCATGGGTTGGATGAAGAATAACTGCGACTGCTGCTTGTTTTTTGTCTGATTCGGCGAACAGTTTGGGCTGATGAGATTGAAGCGCGGTTTGTATTTGTGAATAGGGAGTCATGGTTGGGTGAGATCTCACGGTGTCATTTTGGGGCAATCGAAATGTTATCCTGCTTTTGCAATTTCTGATTCTGGCCGCCACAGTGACAGCATTTGTTCGGTCACTGCGCGTATAATGGGTTCTTCGGCGCGTGACGTAAGGTGTGCAAAATACAAATCGCTGTATAGGGGTTCTTCTATTTCCCAAATCATAATTTGGTCGGATGTTTCTGCGTGTCTGCGTTCTAAGATGGACATGCCCGCACCGCCTTTTACCAATTCCAGTCGTGTGGCATCATCGTTGGTAGGCATGGTTTGTTTGATTGCCAAATCGTGTTTTTTAAACAAGTCGTCGGCCAAATTTTGAAACGGGCAGTATTGGGTGTCTCGAATCCAGGGCATTTGGGCCAAGTCTTCCCAGGTTGCGTTTTCAACTTTTTTGGCCCAGTGCTTGGGTGCAGCAATGACCAACTCGTCTTTTATCAAATGATGTAGGGTAATTAAATTTGAAACTGGAGAGCCGTACATGCACCCTACATCAAG
>JABIFK010000407.1 GCA_018650745.1 Candidatus Latescibacterota bacterium
AAAATGACCCGACTCAAAAAATTCAATCAGCTTATAGTCACCCGCCCTAACAGACGAGCCAGGCGTCCCTCCCTGATTACCATAGTGAGGATAGTGCCAATAGATC
Organism: Candidatus Latescibacterota bacterium; assembly: GCA_018650745.1. Classification (GTDB taxonomy): domain Bacteria; phylum Latescibacterota; class UBA2968; order UBA2968; family UBA2968; genus JABIFK01. The sequence goes on from JABIFK010000407.1 coordinate 107, forward strand.
GCTTCTCGTTCTAAAGCTTCCTCGCGCAACAACGGCGTAATGCTCACGCCATCAAATTTCTGGTCGGGAATGGGCGCGACATCTGCAATCTCCAACATCGTCGGGTAATAATCTGGGCTCGTGACAGGAACGTCACAAACACTGCCCGCTTTTGTCACACCCGGCCATTTCACAATCAACGGCTCACGCGTCCCCCCTTCATACATCCACCCCTTACCTTCTGCAAGTGGCGCATTACACGTTGGCGATCCCTCACTGGTAGCAAGCCCACCATTATCAGACGTAAACATAATGACCGTATCATCAGCAATGCCTTCGCGATCCAACACCTCCAGCAACTTTCCAATTCCTTCATCCATACTCTCAACCATTGCTGCATAAACTGGGTCAGATTGTACCAGCCGACGTTTGATCCGTTGCTCTTTTTTACGTTCTGCCGGATGAAAATCACCCTCTTCAAACGTCTTCACCTGATCCAAACCCAGAGTCTTGGCTTTGGCTTCATACTTTTTAATTTTCTCTTCTTTTCCCTGAATGGGCGTGTGCACGGTGTAATAGCACAAATTTAAAAAGAAAGGTCGATCTTGATCTCTGCCCTCAACCAAGTCAACCACCTGATCGCTTAAATAATCAGTCAAATATGTGCCTTCAGGAACATCCACATCTTGTAATACAGGAATTGACCACGGGCTAAAATAACCACCACGCCCAGGCGAACCCACTTCACATCCACCTACATTTTTTGCAAAGCCATGATCCTCTGGTTTGTGTCCTGGCCCACCCAAATGCCATTTGCCCACATGCCACGTATCATATCCACCTGCACGTAATGCCTTTGCTACAGTATGTTCTGTTTGCGGCAAGTCTTTCAAATATGGCACATCTATCAACCGACCTTTTATCGGATGTGCATTCCCGCCCCAGTTGATCCAGTCCGTAATTCCCACCGTTGCTGGATACTTACCCGTCATCACACTGGCACGTGTGGGAGAACACACAGGGCAAGACGCATAGGCATCGGTAAACTTCATACCCTCAGCACACAACCGATCCACGTTGGGCGTTTCATAAAACGAACTCCCATAACACGTCGAATCCGTCCATCCATAATCGTCTAACAGAATGAATATGATATTTGGTTTGCCCATAAAGTCTCCCAATTAAACGCGTTCTGACGCCGGGTTTGCCGGCCCATGTTTATGCTCCCATAAATGCCCACGGCGCTTTTCACGCAGCATCGTCGTTTCAAAATACACAGCCTTAATGGGTTCTTTTACCTTGGGCAAATCATGATGCCAGCCCATTCCCGTTGCCACACAATCCCCTGGTCCCACCTGATAATGATTGTCTTCCGATACCACCTCACACTGCCCCTCAAAGAAAATCCAATACTCATCACAATCGTGAAAGTGCCGATCAAATGCCGTATCCTTTTCATAAGTAATAGGATCTCCACCATTGGTTCGATGGTCGTTCAATGCCGCAGTAAACACACCAAACCCACCCAAGTCATCGCCCCACTGACCGCCCAAGCGAATCACAGTAGTAGGTTCTTGAACCTCCGAAATCTCAAATTGACCCTCTGGCGTGTTCAATTCCAATCGCGTTTTGGCTTCACCTTCTGCCACCTCGCCATTGGCAGACAATCGACATTTCCCACTTCCAATCATCACCTTCTCCATCTCGGCCACACGCGCAAACACATGTGTGTCACCCGGCTGGAGTTCAACGATGTCAAAGCATTTCAACTCGCACCAATCAGGCACAGAGTCACCACTTCTAAATACAGGCATATCAAACTCCTACATTATTTTTGGGCCATTGCCAACACTTTTGCACGTGTCTTCTGTCGCCAACTTTCTGTCTTCGGAAAATCTTCAAAGCTTTGCACGTGTGCAAACATACGATCACTTCGCGCCACACCAACCGTTTGCAGCAATGCGTAGTCTTGCAAACTCTCGGCAAACACTTCCCAACGAATCGAATCAATTGGGCCATTCGCACCAGGATAAACCACAGATGTATCACCATACGCCCACCCAGGCCAACGACCACCGTCCTGAATTTCAAAAGGGTCAATCAATTCACGTGTTTGCGATTTGTACCAATAGTTATAACCCCAGTGCAAAAACCCTTTGAAGGGCCAGCGATAAAACAGAAATCCGTGCATAGCAATTTTGGGCAAAGGCGTGTCCATTAAACGATTGATATATTTCCCACGCGGATTGCAACAATAATAGCACCAGCTTGGTATACCTTCATTATGGAAGTCCAATGCAGTACGGATGCTCGGCACAGGAATATCTGTCAAATTCTGACGTGCAAAACGAATATCAGTTAACGCATCCATCACGGTCATCCACGGTGCCAATTCGGTTAACATCGCACGTGCTTTTTTGTAATTCCTCAAATGTTCATCGCCGTGCGGTTCATCTGACACATGAAAAAACGAGCGATTCTGGATCTTCTCTACAGACAAGAACCGTTGTAACTGGGGCAAATATTGAGATAAAAAGTTACGATATGTTTCCGATGTGGCGCCCGTCGTTGGTCGCCACAACAATTTCTCGTCACGGCCTTGCCCTTCATAAATACGAATTGCGTGTTTGGCACCCCATTGTGTAATGGGATGGCACCATTCGAAGTATCGAATGCCTTTTTGTTTGGCCAATGCCACATATCGCTTCACATCACGCCAGTCAAATTTATAATTCCCAGAACCATCGTGTGATACACGCAACAACTGCGTCGGAGTTTTGATGCCATCCAACGGTGGCGTGAACACAGGTATATACAAAGCATCCAAGCCGTGTGCCGTATAATTATCCAAATACGCATCTACCAGTTGCCAAAATCGCCGATCAAACCCATCCGTCTTATACCAATCCATTAATGCATCGGCCTGAAACCAATGCGTGATGGGAAAATTTTTTCGCTTCTTTAACGATACAGCGTGTAACCGCACACTGGCCTTCAATGTTCTTTGTTTCTCTCCTTCAGGCATGACTGTCACACGCACCGAATACCGACCTGCACGAACACCCCGCTTGGGCACAACAGTGACCCAAAAGGCATGGGTTTCGCCCACAGGCAACAAGACTTCACCTTCGTCAAACAATGGATCAGGCACATAACCAGGAATATGCCCAATACCATCAATATCTGCCGCATCAGGTTCAATAGGTGTGTTAAAATGGCGAACGGGCACATATCCCACGCGCCGAACACGAACCGTCCACCCAGAAGGTCCATCCCCTGCCACTTTCACCAGCTTTGGCCGATCACCCTCTTGCCGAACACCCACCTGAAAACTGAGGGATTCATTTCGTGCACCTTCAAGTGAAACTGTAGTACCACGCCCGGCTGGCGTTTGTGGATAATGCCGAACAAACGAAGACGCCAACCAAGATTGCATAGCCATATTAGATCTCCACATCCAAACTCTTGCCCGATGCGCCTGATTGACGCGCTGCTTCCAAAACTTGCATCACGCGCAATGCGTGATCGCCAGTAATAATTAAGTCTTCCCCTTCACGTAAATGCCGTGCAATATTGGCGTGCAAATTTTCGGCTTCAACTGTGTCTTTTCGTTTCGTCTCATAGTTTTCGCCATAAATAGATACAGAATCTGCACCACCCCGTTCACAGACCAACGTCGCGTCTGTGCCCAACACCAACCATTTATAGGGCAAACTATAATAGGAAATATCCGCCTTAGCAGCTCGTGCACGGGTGCCGTTTTCAAACACCATTGTAATATCAAATAAATCGTCGGAATCGCCCCACTTGGTATGTCGCACATCGGCAAATACTGACACGACTTTATGACCGTCCATCAAATCTAAAACTTGCTCAACCCAGTGCGGCCCAAAGTCCAACAACGTGCCACCACCTGCTGCCGCAGTAATACGCCAAGCTTGGTTGTAATCTGCCACGCCATATCCAACTGCAGGACGCGCTCCTAAGGTACGATTTTCAATCGAAACAATATCGCCAATCGCCCCATCTCTAATGGCCTTTTTCACCAACCGATAATCACCATCATAATGTCTGTTGTGATGCGCAGTAAGAACCACACCATTGTCTTTGGCTGCCTGCACCATTTCTTCCGCTTCATGTCCGCGAATAGCCAACGGCTTTTCAATCAACATATGTTTCTTAGCCGCAGCCACTTTTAAAGCATCTGCATAATGCGCCGAAGAGTGTGTCGTAATCAACACCAACTCAATATCCCAACCCAAGAAGGTATCCAAACTATCTGTCGATTTCATCCCTTCAGCTTCGGCAGCTTCCCGGCGCGATTCTGTAATATCACACACACCGACCACATCATACAACCCCGTTTCACGCATCTTGTTTAAATGGTTTCCGGCAACCCGTCCAAACCCAATAATCCCAGCCTTAATCGGTTCCATGTCGCTCCCCAGCTTTTAGTTTTATAAAATAATGCCTCTACACCAAAGCCTATTTCTTTTCATCGTCGCCATACGCTTCACCCGAAAATGCTGCGCGAATTTCTGCCGCATTGGTCGCCTTCTTTAAGCGTTCTTGAAGCGCACCTTCATGCTCGGCTAATTTTTGCACATTCTCCAACACGTCCGCCAGTCGATTTGCCGGAAACTTAACCGCACCATTTTCATCCATATGAATAATTTCACCTGGCGCCACATCCATACCACTAATCGAAACCGGCACATTCACCGCATGCACGGCCTGATCGCCATGCCCTGGTGTAATACCCGAAAGCAAATATTGAAATTCCATCGGCCTAATTTCATCAATGTCCCGTGATGGTCCATTAGACACACAGCCCACACAACCCAGCGTTTTCATAGTCGTTGTCATATTGCCACCCGCAAGCCCAATCTTACCAGCAATCTCGGGTGGAAAGTTCTGTTCAAGTGCCAGAACCGTCGGTTTAGGCGAAGCGTCCAATGCATCAGCAACATCCATAAACGTCAGCCGATTGAACCCCGGATCGGGCAAGCCATAAATACAGGTCACGGCATAACCACACCGGGGTCCCAATTCGGGATACATACATTTAATACGCTCATCCGTATACCAATCCACGGTCCAAGGATTGTAGAGTCCCAAACACAGTTCATTAGCTGGATACGTTGCCACAACATTTGTAATGGATGGCGTGTCGTATTTTTCCAATTCTTTGATAATTTCCAGGTCCGTCATTTCACAACTCCTTCAATAAATGGGGTGGATTACTCATTCCCTTGACCTTCTTGCACCAATTCAGCAAACCGTTTCAACTGACCATACGCTGCGGGCATATCTCTAGTAATCGGGCGCATTTCTTAATTGCCTACCTTTACAACATGTGAAGCTTCCCAATCTTGAATCAACGGCTCCAAATCCTCCCACAACGCATCGGGAATATCCATAGCGCCTGCCTGCGCATTTTCCACCACCTCTTGTTTGTTGCGCCCCCCCGGAATCGTCGTGGCAACCAACGGATGCCGGGTGCACCACTGTAAAGACACAGCAACCAAAGGCACACTGTAATCGTTGCACAAATCTTTAATCTTTCCAACCCGACTCAAAGTCGCTTCGTTGAAGTTGCGATTCAGATACGTACGTCCAGGAATAGGCCCCGTCGCCAACAAACCGCGTTCCAATGGTGTTGCCAACGCCACACCCACATTGTGTTTCTCTATTGCAGGGAAGACCTCCGTCGCCGCCGTACGATTCAACAGACTCCACGCATCAGGCACCACAGCCACATCAAACTCACCCGTTTCAATGTATGGGCCATTGGCCGCGGGATCGTTGGCAGCAATACCCACATATTTCAAAATACCTTCTTTCTGCAACGCGCGTAACGCTCCCAAAGCCCCATCATCAGCCATCACATCTTTCATTGGAAAATCCATCGGGTCGTGAATATACAGCACCTCAAATCCCTCTAAGCCCAAGCGTGCCAAACTACCATCCACACCACGGCGTATCGCATCATACGAATAGTCGCGGTCTTCGCTTTCTCCCAAATACCCCACTTTTGTTGTCACCGTGCACTTTGCAGCCAAATCAGGTCGTTCTCGTAACACTCTCCCGATGATCTTCTCACTTTTTGTGTATTCATAGAGCGGTGCTGTATCTACAAGTGTACACCCAGCTTCAATAGCAGCCACCACAGTTTCTGCACCCAAGTCTTCATCAATTTCTTTCCACGTCTCCCCAACAGGGCTCACGTCACCAATAAACACGGTTCCCAAACTCACAATCGGCACTTCAAGGCCCGTTCGACCCAATATTTTAGTCTGCATAAATTCACTCCCTAAAATCGGTAACACATCTCACCGCCTCTACGCATAATAGAAGGCATCTACCCATCTGTCAAACGCAAAAAAATCCCCCGTTTCCACAAATGGAACGGAGGATTTCAAGCGGCCTCAAGAATAGAAAAACCGGACGGTCACAATCTCAATAATCCAACACGACCTTAATCGCTTCATCGCGGTGATCAATAAACAGTTCAAACGCTTTTTGCGCTTCTTGAAAAGGCAAATGATGTGTGATAATGGGCGATACATCCATACGGCACTGAGCAATCATATCCATTGCCAGCGGATAGTCACGCAGAGAATCAGGGCTCACCGAACCAATTAACGTAATATTCTG
>JABIFK010000889.1 GCA_018650745.1 Candidatus Latescibacterota bacterium
CACAGTGCCCACCCGAGGTGGCACGTGCCCAGACTCTGTGCATCAATGGGGCTCATGAAAGCTGCCCAGAAATCTCGACCATTTCTATCGATCACATTAAAGAAGTAGACCGTAAAGGGGATCTTTTTCACATTGTCAACGAGATGGACGACTTGCTCGATCGCAGTTTTGCAGAAAAGAAACTGTTATCAGAACTCGGCGTAGCATGGGGCAGAACCTCTAAACCATTTGATATGAAAAATTACGATCACTACCCCAAACGTTAACACCTTCAGCACATCAACATCTAAACAGGCAGATAATTTAGAAACCACGCCAACATTCTACGTGCACAGTCACGTTGGTTGCGTTTCCGCCGAAATCCATGCCCTTCGCCAGGGTAAACAACCAAGCCAACGGGAATACCTTGGGCTTCCAAAGCTCTACACGTGACCAACGACTCGGAGACGGGACAGATGGGATCGGCATCGCCGTGTATTAACAACAATGGCGATGCAATGTCTCCCAAATGCGGAAAAACATCGCTTTTTCGGGCCTCATCTGTAAGTGGCCAGCTTAAGGGTGCGATGTATTCATTCTCATAAGTAAAATCACCTGTCTCAAGTGTCATTCGACGATTGTCTATGAAACCATAGAGAGCCACCCCAGCATGGAAACGGTCGGACACGGCCAAAGCACGCAGTGTCATATACCCACCGTATGACCCACCAAAAATACCAACGCGCTCAGCATCGGCCAATCCTTCAGCAACCAGAAGGTCGATACCCGTCACAATATCGGCCAAGTCATCTTCCCCTTGGCAAGCGATGTTGCCTTGCGCAAATTCATCGCCAAACCCCAAAGACCCTCGAAATGCTGGGCGAAAAACGCGATACCCCGCCCGCAAGAAATGGCGATATCTCACCGCGTCACTTCTAAAGTTCTCTACAGATGACGCAGGCCCACCATGTGCACTCACCAAAAGGGGTGCAACGCCGCTCGTATTATCCGATTCGTACAGCACACCAGAAATGAGCAGTCCGTCAGAAGACGTCCACTCCAATTCAACCACATTTAGGTCTTCATAATTTTCGGGTTGCGGTAAAGGCACCCGTCGCGTCCCAGTCCAAATTGCAGGAAAGCGTTCTGCGTCCTCAGTCTCAAACACGGCCAAACCATCGGCCATCCAAACAATTGGCGAAGAGGCATCCAAATCTGCAAACGATCCTTCGGGGGTACCATCCAACGCCAACACCTCTGTTTGCATCGCCAATCCTTCAACAAAAGAAATCCAAACCGTTTTTTCCTTGGGGCCCCAACCAAAACGCTCAATGTAGCGCCCGCCCTCGGTCAGGTTCACGTGCTCCTTGCCGTCCCAGGTCATCCACCACAAATCGGTATGCGTGGTGATTGGGCGATCTTGTTCATGGTTGGCCTCATAAATAAATGACGCACCATCTGATGCCATCATGACCACATCATGTAATTTGCCCGCGCCGTCCGTCAAACGTTTCACCTCACCATCAGCCATATCAAAACCCAACAACTCCCCCCGCTGCGCCTCTTCGGGCACCACATTGACAGCCTCTCTCCACACCATCCGCTGGCCATCTGCAGACATGCTCAAACCACCACACCCCGCATTCACTTCTGCAAGATCACGCCACCCTTCCGTTGACGCATATCGGCACAACGTTGCTTTTGTACGTGGCACAGGATAAAACCACGGGTCTTTACCCCGCCGCTTTTCTTGCTGCTTTACAAGCGCACAAACGATCAAACCTTGATCACCCCATTTGACATCGAAAGACAACGCCCCTTCTGGCAATGAAATGAGGCGTCCTTTTTTACCATCTAACCCAACACACCAAATGGCACCCTCAGCTTCAACCAGGGCGCCTGTTTCATCCCCTGGCCACAAGGCATCGACAACGTCAAACATCCCCATAGGCTCCAAAATGCCACCATCCAAAGCCAGTTTAAAAAAACAATCGCGCCCACGTCCGCTCAAAGCCACGAACAAAGTCGATTCGCCCACCCTCACAATCCCGCGCACACGTCGCAAGTTTAATCGGGTATCTGTTAACCGATCCAAATGAGAGGGTAACCTAACGGTTTCTGATAAATTCATAAGCTAAAATCCTCCGGCCAAAGGCGTCGAATGGTGGACTCTCAAGATAGGATAAAACAGTGCTATGCGACACCCTTTTTTATGGCCCTCACGGGATAAAACCATCCCAATGATGTTCTCAATAAAAAAACGTCTTAAATGGTATTTTGTTCTTCTGTAGCACTACAACAAAATCAAGAAAACCCCGAAAACCGCGCAACCACATCCCAAAGCAAAAAGCCCCCATTTCCGAGTCTGTTTGAGGTGCCACCACATATATAAACCCGACACAACCCACAAAACAAATCCCACAGCAACAACATCAACAACCACCCCCCACAGATCATTCATGAAAGATCCGTGTCCAAAACCTCCCCGTTGGTGCAAACCGCTCAGCAGATGCATCCAGCGAAAGTTCTTGTCTTCCACCCGAATCACCTGGTTGTCTATCTCATACGTAACACGCGTATACGTCCAAAAATCAAACGCGTAAGCTGTCAGACGATTTTTTCGCAAGCGATAGGCTCCTGACCGGCTCGGAGCCTCAATATCCAACTCTTTGAGTATCTGCTTACCCAACACTTGCATATCAGGCCGCGAGAGATCATCGGGCACCCTTTTTTTATAGGGTCTTTCATAACGTATCACCCAGAGTTCTGGATTGCTATTATACAAACCATCTTTAAGGTCAGGATGAGCCATGGGTATTGCTCCAATCCCATATACCAAAACCCAAGGCAAAAGTGCCAATGCCAAATAGAGATGCAACCGACGAAAGAGAAGATTCAGTGTCATAAACTAATCCTTATCATCAAACTATTCTCCCAAAGTTCGCAGATCGTATATGATCCTCAACCGATCATCCAACGAACACACCCATTAAAGTCAGACGACTTAGATTGCAAATGGGGGGTGTGCACATCCACAGAACAAAATGTGATCATCACCCAAGCAATACCTGCAGCATCTTTTGCCAAACCATAAATAACCACCCTCTATAGACCGCGCCACACATAATAAACTTTGACTTGAACACGCCCCCGTGCAATAACTGCATCTGCTGTGTGCACAGATGACCTACAGATATACCCAATTAAAATTCACGAATCGGGGTTCTAAGTTAGTGAACAGCCTTCGTTGCCGAACACATTCCCCACACCATCCAGTCAATTGAGGTTGATTTGCGAGTTGATAACAATTATTATGCTCATACAAGTGCTTGACGCATTGTTCAAATACAATGGCTTTACCATATTACACACGTAAGGTAACATGAACTTGGAGCCATTCACCTCCAACTCTCAAATGAAAGTTTTCATCCTAGCCCATTCTACCTAGACAAAACAGTGCGACCCACTCTACCAAAAAGGAGCAATCCTGATGGATATCAAAGCCTGCAAACCACCCGGTGGCCTTCACCCCTACTCCGGAGAAGCTGCTTGGTTAGGCAAAGACCTGGCAGACGACGAATCTTGGATCAAAGTATTCACACTCGAAGAGATCAAAGAGATCGAGAGCACAATGCATACAGTACAACGTGCTGGCCTATCCATTGAACAAATCGGCCCAGATCAGTTTCCCCTACCCAGCTTAGAAGCAACCTTTCGCAAGATAGGAGAAGACTTGGAGGGTGGCCGAGGTTTTGTATTGTTACGGGGCCTCCCGCTTAGGCGTTACACCTTAGAAGAAGCCCAACTCATCTACTGGGGGCTGGGTACACACGTCGGCAAAGCCGTCTCACAAAATGCCGATGGCGAGCGCATTGGGCACATCAGAGTGGTTGAAGAAGTATTGAACGACCCACACAAACGCGGCTACATGAAACCGAATCGAGGATCCTACCACACCGACACATGCGATGTGGTAGGGCTGATGTGTTGGCGCAAAGCCAAACAAGGCGGCGAGAGCTTTGTGGCCAGTGCAATGGCAGCACACAACCTCATGCTTGAAGAACGTCCAGACCTATTAGAAGAGTTGTATGAGCCTTATTGCCATGATATCAAGAACGAACAACAACCCGATCAAGCCCCCTATTACAAACTGCCCGTCTTCAGTTGGAAAGCGGGCCTCATCTCCACGCGGTATAGCCGCAGTCGTATCCTTTCGGGTCAACGCTTTAAAGAAGTCCCTCGGCTCACAGAAAAGCAAATCGCTGCCTTTGACTATCTCACTCAAGTTGCCGAAC
>JABIFK010000876.1 GCA_018650745.1 Candidatus Latescibacterota bacterium
ACACGGCGTAGGGCCCATAAATAGCTCTATGGGCGGTGCAGGCACAGGTTTACCCCAAGACGCTGTAGCCGCTCTTATGTATAATCCAGCACTTACGGGGGCAAAGCCCGGCCATCAGGTCACATTTTCAACGGAGTTCTTTACAACGGCAATTCATATCGATGTCAACGCTTTTGGCCGAACAGGTAATGCCAAAAGCACCCCAGCTCTTGGTGTTGTCCCTGCATTTGGCTGGTCGTATCGCCATGCAGATCAGAAATTAGGCCTTGGTTTCGCATTAATCGGCGTGGCCGGTTTTCAAACCGATTATGCACAACAACCCAATACCATTATTTTCGACAGAGCACAAGATGGCGGATTTGGCCGTATTTTTACAGACTACATCGTAATGAAAATTCCCGTCGCCCTCTCATATCAAGTCTCACCAAAACTGACCATTGGGGGGTCAGTGAATGTGTATCGCGCCAACTTGGCCATTGCCCCATTGCCTTACCAGGTCTTCGACACCGTTGCAATTACAACCCCCGTTGCTGCGGCGGGCACAAGATTCTTCCCCGAAGGCGGCAATCAGAACGGACGATTTGCAATTGGTGCTCAAATAGGTTTTTACTACACACCTAACGAAATGCTCAGTTTTGGTGCCTCGATCCTATCGCCTCAAAATTATTCCCCCTTCGAGTGGAACTCCTACTTTGCCGATCCAACCTCTACACAATATGGCGGCCACCGAACAATTGAGTACGATCTGGATGGCCCACTTATGATCACAACAGGCATCGGCATCAGACCCAATGATAAGATGCAAATCGCAGTTGATGGAACGTGGACAAAATACAAGGGTGTATCAGGGTTCGGCAGCCCTGGTGGTATCGTCAACGGCGAAGTCCAACCTTTTGGATGGCGCAATGTCTTCTCCGTAAAAGCCGGCGTCCGATATCAAGCAACCGAAAAAATGGATCTACGCCTTGGGTATGCCTTCACGCAGATGCCACTGCAAACCCATGCCGTATTGACTGCAACAGGTGCACCAGCTACATTCCAAAATCATTTCACAATCGGCTCTGGTATCAAAGTGTTGCCATCTCTCACCCTGCAAGCATCAGCTTATATCGTGCCTCGGGAACACATCACAGGGCCCTATCTTATTGATCAGTTAGGTCCAAACCCCTTCCCAACACCTGGTGTTATAGATACATCAAACAAGATCACAAGCGGAACAGTGGGATTCTATTTCACATTCTAATTGTGTATGAACGCTGTCAAGAACAGGCTCAAAATGCCTGATATCAGCAGGCATTTGCTCAAATAGATTCGTATAACGGCCCTTTCGGCCCATTTAAGATAAAAAGAGCTCCGGAGATATCTCCGGAGCTCTTTTTATCTTAAAATCATAATCCTTTCTCTTTTTTATATTCACCTGGTTTTCCTTAGATTTATTAACTATATTCGCAGAGTTAACAACGAGATGGTTACTTCAAACACACAACATTGCGCCAAAAGGTGATACGAATGACTGCGTGATATGTTGGATATTATATTCCAAGCTACAAGAGTTTATACAATCAACCGTTTACAGGGGGCATAAATGGAAAACATTTTGGTACACACAGAATTACAGACTGGCGATCAAGCCGCATCACGAGCATTCTACACCAAGCTATTCGACTGGAAATTTGAAGACATCCCAATGGGTGATACGACCTACGGCATGGTGCATTTCGGAGAGGATGAGATAGTCATTGGCCTCACAGATACGACCTGTCCGGAAAACAGCACATTCTGGATAAATTATATGTTGGTCGAAGATATCGAAGCAGATAAAAAAAAGGCTGAATCACTGGGTGCCCAATGCATTCAAGATGTGACCGAAGTACCCGGCAGAGGAAAGTTCTGTTTTTTGCAGGATCCCCAAGGTGCCAAATTTGCCCTCTGGCAAAAAACACATGAATAGTTCTTGTTAAAAATAAAAAAAGGGCTTTGGAGATATATCTCCAAAGCCCTTTTTTTATTGTAAAAATCTTTATTTTAACAGCAACATTTGGCGCGTTTGTGAAACCTGCCCATTCGACAGTCGGTAGATGTACAACCCACTAGCAACTTCACGACCAAGCGCATCTTTGCCGTCCCATTCTACCCGATATTGTCCAGCACTCTGGACCCCCTGAACAAGCACACGAACCTCTTGACCCAAATGATTAAAAATCACCAAACGCATATCACTATCGAGGTTTAATTCGTAAGCAATTTGAGTAGCAGGATTAAATGGGTTAGGTGAATTCCCCGTGAGAGAAAACACGCCCAAGTCTGCAAGATCGATCTGATCCGTCACCAGTGCCTTCTCACCCACGGGCAACATGACACTGACTTCACGGCCTCCATTAATTGGCACGCTCCCCCAGGTAGAAATCACAACACCCGATGCGTTGGTTGCCTTGATTTTATAATATCCAGACGCAGCAGAACGCCTCAATGGGTCTGCCCCAATTTTGATCTTCAGCTGACCGTTGATATCGGTCGTACCTTTCCATTTATAATCCATAGGCAAACCCGCAATCGACCGTGCAAAAGCCACTTCCAGCCCCGCTGCAGGTTCTCCATTTTGGGTGACCTTCGCAACCAAGTGAGCCTGACGCGCCAGAACCGATGCCGACGGCTGAAATGCAACGACGTGTTGCTGAACGGGAACACGCCGCAACTGAAAAGACAAAGAAACAATAGGTTGACCCTGTGCATTGGGATCCAATGGGTTCACATCTGGAGGATACAACGTTGGAAATAATTGCCCAACCATCAAATCTGGGTTGGTGGGGTCAATTTCTCCCACAAGTCGAATCTTGAATGCTCCAGCAAAACCGTTAGGGGCTTCTGGGGTACCCAAAATAAACAGAAATGTCGTTTCTGCACTATTGGGTCCCGTCGAGAACCAATCACCGTGCGCAGTATGGTGCAAACTCGTGGCAATTGCATCATTGGCTATCATATTGCCATCAGAATGGAACGTAGGTGTCATATACACTTCGGGAAACGGCGACAGCGAAGGATCATCTGGCACAGCGCGTCCCACCCAAGTACCCTGGGCAGGATGATCACTCAAATTGCGAGGTCCCGTGGGCCCTACGCGATGACGCTGCAATGACTGAAGGCTATAGGTGCCACCTGCCGTGCCCCCCACATCATTGGGGTCAAGCGGATCGGCAGTTGGAGGAAAATGAACAAGCGTAAAGGATCCAGTCATGTCATTGTCACCAACCAATTGCCCCGTAAACCTTACTTTTGTCGCACCCGTAAACCCAGAGGTGCCTTCTGAAGTCATACCCATCCAGAGAAACGTACTTTTGACAGTACTGCCCTCAACAGTCCATTGTCCATGGCCAGCCGAAATCGAGGCACGTTCTTCCTGGGAAGAGTCAAAAATCACATTTCCATCATCCAAAAATGTGGGTTCAATAAACAATTCGGAAAAAGTTGCTGTTGTGGGATCATCGGGCACCGCACGACCAAACCACATTCCCATTGCGGGTTCCTGACTTAAATTGATGCCCGTAACCGTCGGTTGAGTCGCATCAACTTTGATGCGCCGAAGCTGCTCAATCGTAAATGCCCCAAGCGGTATGCCATCCACATCGTTTGCTGTTAGAGCATCGGTGCCTTCAGGAAAAAGCACAGGATAAACCTTTCCAACCATCCTATCAGGATTATTCGGGTCCATTCGTCCAAATAACCGCACTTTAACCATTCCGGTAAACCCATTGGGTTTTTCGGCTGATAGGCTCAACCAAATAAATGTCGAATGGATGGTATTAGGCCCAGTTGCAGTCCAATGGCCATGTGAAGTGCCATGAACACTCGTTAGTTCGTGTGCATCATTGGCAATGATCGTTCCGTCGGCCATAAACGTTGGGGTCATCACCACTTCACTAAAGGGCGATGTTGATGGATCATCAGGTATAGCTCGCCCAAACCAAGAACCAACTTCAACACGATTTCTCAATGTTTGTTGCGCACCGCTGTCTACACTAAAACCAAACAGCAGTCCAACCAAAACACCAAAAACATATACACATTTCTTTGTCATTTTGCCCTCTCAAAAGAATAAGAATTAACTCGTTCCCCATTTTAAAACGCACAGAACCAATAGAGCTTTACCACTATAGAGTGCCTCCCTATGAAACCTTTGCAGGCTGATGGATAACCTGAAGTGATGAGCAGGCTTCAAAACCCCACCGACCATTCTGATACCCAATACCCGACCATTTGACACCACCAACGGGGGCTTGGGGGTGCAATACATTATGTTGATTCACCCAACCCGTACCACACTCCAATTTTGGAACCAACTCAGTACCCCGTTCAATATCTTCAGTCCAAATAGACCCGCTCAGCCCAAACTGCGTAGCATTTGCGCGTGAGATCGCATCGTCAACATCATCAAATGGCAAAATTGGTAGCACAGGTCCGAACTGCTCTTCTGCCACAAGACCAGCATCGTCAGAAATGTCGGTTACCAATGTGGGCGGATAGAAAAAACCGGGACCATTGAGCGGTGAACCGCCCGTGGCGATTGTAGCACCCCGTCCTTTGGCATCTTCTACCAACCCTATTACTCTATCAAATTGCTGACGATTGTTTA
>JABIFK010000657.1 GCA_018650745.1 Candidatus Latescibacterota bacterium
CGATACCCACTGCCGGACATGCAGATTACGCAATTGCCGCATATTATATTATTGCTACGGCAGAAGCATCATCCAATTTATCGCGCTTCGACGGCGTCAGATACGGCTTCCGCGCGGCAGCCTCCAATCTTATAGATATGTATACCCACTCTCGAAGCCAAGGTTTTGGTGCCGAAGTTAAGCGACGTATCATGCTGGGCACTTACGCGTTGAGTGCAGGATATTACGATGCGTATTATCGCAAAGCGCAACAAGTCCGCACGCTCATCAAACAAGATTTTGACAACGTGTTCGCTTCCTGTGACTTATTGGCATCACCCGTGTCACCCACTCCAGCATTTAAAATTGGCGAAAAAACCGATGATCCGTTGCACATGTATCTTTCTGACATCTACACCATTCATTACGGCTTGGCGCACGTCATCTTGTAGACCTTCGGCGAAATATTCCTTGGGTAAACCAATGGTAAGACCGTCTACACCTTGATCTAAATTGGCTGTGTAGTTGGGAACTTCAACATCTGCGGAGGTGGAATCAGACGGATCGTGGCCTGCAATAACCGAGAGTAGGAGCGCAGCATCTTCGACATTGCGCGTGAGCGGACCTGCTTGATCCAATGATGATGCATATGCGATGAGGCCATAGCGAGAGACCCGGCCATAGGTAGGTTTGAGGCCTACAGTGCCACAAAAGGAGGCGGGTTGCCGAATGGACCCGCCCGTATCGGAACCCAAAGCCATAAAAGCTTCTTCAGAAGCAACAGCAGCAGCGGATCCGCCACTTGACCCACCCGCTACACGGGTTAGGTCGTGGGGGTTTTGAACGGTTCCAAAATGGGAGTTTTCGTTTGATGACCCCATTGCAAACTCGTCCATATTCAGTTTGCCCAAGATGACCGCATCGGCTTGTCGTAGGTTGGCGACTATGGTTGCATCGTAGGGAGGGATGAAGTTGTCGAGGATCTTTGATGCGCACGTGGTGCGAAGCCCTTGGGTGCACAGAACATCTTTAACCCCAATGGGAATACCCGCAAGCGCACCAACAGGTTGGCCCGAAGCGATCTTTTGATCAATCGCTTCGGCCTGTTGTTGTGCACCTTTTTCGTCGACAGTGATGTAAGCATTAATGTCTTTATCGGTTGCGCGAATGTGGCTCAGCACAAGTTCTGTAAGTTGTTGTGCTGTATATTCGCCCGATTGCACTTTAGCACTAAGTTGCTTTGCTGTTTGTGCTGGAAATATAGATTCGCCTGCCACCCAGCCCCCCGTTAAGATTGTTTTTCTGTCTGTGTCTGTGTCTGTGTGGCTTCTGTGTTTGCTTGATTGGGCGGAGGTGGGGGAGGTACGTCGGCTGCATTTTCAATTTCACCTTGCACATCACGAACTGCTTTCTTGAATTCGGTGATGCCCTTGCCCAACCCTTGTGCAATTTCCGGAATGCGTTTTGCCCCAAAAAGCAGAAGCGCGATAAGCAGAATAACGAGTATTTCCCAAGGTCCCATGCCAAACATTGGTGGTTACCTCCAATGGTTAATCGTGTTTTTAATACGAATACTTGATGTAATACCAGGCTGTGCCGATGCCTAAAAGACTCAAAATATTTAGGTTTAAAGAAAACCCAAACGTGAAGGTCATTATAATGAGATTTAGGCTAACGGGGGGGAATTCGTAGACATATGAATTCACAAAGACGGTTTGTACGACATTATTGTGGAGCCCCAAGCTGCCAATAATGGCACCCATAATTTGTCCAACGATGCTTCCTGCCAACATACCGATAAAGATCGCAAGAATCAAAAGCCCGAGACTGTGTTTGCCCATAAATTGCTTTCGTTTGAAAATTTACAGAAAAGTGGCGTAGATGAGAAGGAAATTATTAAGGATGAAAATCAGCAACTTCACGATTGGTGATCAATAGGAACAACCAACGGGCAGCGCCTGAAAGCGCCATGATCAGTGTTAGGGGGAAGAAGACCTCATATGTGTAAAAGCACATCAGGAGAACCACAACAAACAAACTCGCCAAGCGCAAACGGTCACGAGTGGTTTCGAGTTTTAGCTTGGGGAATGTGACATATTCAATGGTGCTGACCATGAGCAAACCAAGAACCACGCACAGGCTCATTGCCAAGTGGGGTTCGCGGGTGCTGTTCCAAACCCGATCGGCAAACATGATATAAGCCGAAAGGGTACAGGCGGCCATAGGAATGGGCAAACCTGTGAAGTTTTCTTTTTCGAAACTTTTGAGTTGAGAATTGAATCTCGCAAGCCTAAGTGCGCCACACATCACAAAGAAAAAACTGACACCAAATGGCAACCAACGAGAATCCATCAGGGTATCAAAATACTGCAACATGAGAAGTGCAGGCGCAAGACCAAATGAGCAGATGTCTGATATGGTGTCAAATTGCACACCGAAGTTACTGGGCGTATCGAAGTATCGCGCAATCTTTCCATCAAATGCGTCTAAAAATGCCGCGATGACGATGAGCAGAGCTGCACCGACAAATTTGCCATCAAGGGCGTAGTTGATAGATAGAAATCCACAAAACAGACTGCCGACGGTGAATAGACTCGGTAAAGCCGATTTGGCATTCATAGTCCCTCCACTGAGTAAGGATAAGGGGTGTCGCGTGTTTTATTCTTCACTTCTTGGGTCTTGTTCCAAGATCAAATTTGTATCGAAGAATCCTCCGCCCCGCCCACGAAAAACTCGTCCACGTAAAATCTTTAATGCAATTGTATCACCGACTACTGCGTTTCGAAATGCGCCAATGAGATCATCTGCACTGTCTACGCGCTGGTTGTTTGCCATCACAATGACATCACCTTGTAAAAGACCGGCACTTTCTCCAGGACTTAAAGGTTCAATGACCGTGATAAGGGCACCACGTGCAGTGCTTAGGCCAAGGGTGCGGGCAATGTGTGTATTGACACTGTGGATATCTAGCCCTGTCCAAAAGTCACGACTGCCTTGGTCTATCAGTTGATGTGCTGCCTCAAGGGCCCGTTTGATCGGAACGGCAAACCCCATTCCCAGCCCGCCACCTTGTGACAAGATGAACGTGTTTACACCAATTACTTGTCCCAAACTGTTTACGAGGGGGCCACCGCTGTTACCTGGGTTGATCGACGCATCCGTTTGAATCATATCTTTGTAAGCCCGTTCATCTTCTTCGGGACGAACAACCCTGTTCAGCGCGCTGATCACACCCACTGTTACTGTGGGTTTGTTGTCTTCAAAACGAAGGCCAAACGGATTGCCTAATGCAATGGCCCATTCACCAATAATAACCTGGTCCGAATCTCCAAATTCCAGCAGCGGCAGATCATCTGCATCAATGTGAATGACGGCCAAGTCCAATTGTCGGTCAATGAAAATTTCTAAAACGTTGAATCTCCGACCATCGGAAAATGTGATGGTGATATCTTGGGCGCCGTCAACAACATGGCTGTTGGTTAGAATATACCCATCTGGTTGAATGACAAACCCCGAACCAATTCCCGGGATTTTCCTGATTTCGGAGAAAGGATCAAAAAAAGGGTCGCTCAATCGGGCAGTATTAATGCTCACCACCGAAGGTGACACTTTTTGAATGGCCTTAACAATGGCATTTTGCCGTGACTGATCTATGTCATTGGTGGAGGTGCTATCAAGCGAGGCTTGTGAGCTGGGTTGTTCGGTCCATTTATTTAAAAGCGGAAAAAGAACAAACCCAAGCAAGAGGCCCAGTAATAGAATTGGCACTGTGCGCAACACAACGGGTTACCCTCCGGGTAAACTGTCTGCATAGACCACCTTGTCCAAAAAGAGGCCACAAGGTGGAGCCGATTCGCCAGCGCATTGACGGTCTTGTGCCTTTAAAATTTCCGGCATGCCGTCTGCAGATAGGACACCCCGGCCCATTCCTACTATTGTTCCAACAATGCTCCGTACCATCGAGCGCAGAAAACGATTCCCGGATATGTGGTATACAAGACCATCTTCTTCTTCTGTCCAGTGGCTGTTGTATATTTCACAAATACGGTTTTCTTTTTCGTGTGCGGCCACACAAAAAGATGTAAAGTCGTGTCGGCCAACCAAATATTGTGCAGCTCTATTTAGTGTGTTGATGTCTAACTTTTTGTGCATATACCAAGTGTAATATCGCTCGAATGGGGTTTTGGTATACGATAATCGATAGAAATAGAATCGTTGTAAAGCATCAAATCGCGCATGAAACGCTGGTGAAACGGTATCGATTTTTCTTATGGCGATGTCGGGAGGAAGCATGCTGCTTAACGATTGGAATAATTGCTTATCAGTGATTTCTCGTGGCGCCTCAAAATTGACAACTTGGCCCAAAGCATGCACGCCCGTATCGGTTCGTCCAGAAGCTGTAACACTGATTGATTCATTAAAAAGTTTGCTAAGACGTGCTTGAATTTCGCCTTGTACTGTGCGCTGTTCGGGTTGTATTTGCCACCCATGAAAGTGAGTGCCATCGTATTCGACGAGGAGACGTATGTTTCGAGTCATAAAATGATAAACATAGAAATTGCAAAACACCCAACCGTTATGAATGCCAACCAATCACATTGCTTGAAGCTTAAAGTTTGGTATTGGGAGCGCGCTTTGGTGTGTTGGTATCCGCGCGATTCTAGGGCTTGTGTTAACCGTTCTGCTTTTGTGAATGCAGCGACAAACAGCGGTAAGAGAATTGGAATAAA
>JABIFK010000891.1 GCA_018650745.1 Candidatus Latescibacterota bacterium
AGGCAAGAAAAAAGCGTATTGCGCTTGCGGCGCCCACTGGACGGGCTGCCAAACGGATGTCTGAGGCAACGGGGTATGAAGCCAAAACCATTCATAGGTTGTTAAAATACAGCCCGAAAGAGAATGCTTTTGAAAAGAACTTCGAAAATCCACTGGAGGTCGATGCCCTTATTGTCGATGAAGTATCTATGGTGGATACTGTGCTGATGAACAGCCTTTTACGGGCAGTTCCCATCAGTGCGTCGGTGGTTTTGGTGGGCGATACCGATCAATTGCCCTCTGTTGGTGCGGGTAATGTGTTGCGCGATGTGATTGACTCGGGCACGGTGGAAACTGTGGCGCTCAACGAAATTTTTCGGCAGGCACAAACCAGCCAAATTATCACGAATGCTCATGCGATTAATGCTGGGCAGATGCCCGATATTCAAAATCATCGTGAGTCAGATTTTTTCTTTTTAGAAGCCGATGATCCCGATCTGGTGGTTGAAACGGTTTGTGGTTTGTGCGCTTCACGGTTGCCCAAGACCTATGGCCTGAATGCAATTGATGATATTCAGGTGTTGGCACCCATGTATCGGGGCGAAACAGGTGCGAACAATTTGAACCGTACGTTGCAAGAAAAACTCAATCCAAATGGGCAGGTGTTGCAACGAGGTGATGCGCAGTTTCGGGTGGGCGATAAGGTGATGCAGATTCGCAACAATTATGATAAAGATGTGTTCAATGGGGATATGGGACGGATATTGACGATTGATGAGGAGATGATTTCTGTCAATTTTCAGGATCGCCCTGTGATGTATGAACTGTCGGAGTTGGATGAGTTGGTGTTGGCATATGCGGTAAGTGTTCACAAAAGCCAAGGGGCCGAATATAAAGCGGTGGTGATGCCTCTGACAACACAGCATTATATGATGCTGCAGCGTAATCTGTTGTATACTGCCATTACACGGGCAAAAGGGTTGGTGGTGTTGGTTGGCACTAAAAAAGCATTGAGCATGGCCGTAAAGAACAATGTCGTTTCCCAACGGCATACCACGCTTGCCGAACGTATTCGAGCGGGTATTGTAGATGAACCCAAACCCGGCACGTTAGTATAAAAGTAATGACGCAGAATAAACTGTGCTAAATATCCAGGTACCTAAAGGTGCGCATGAAATGCAAATAACAAAATACAAAAGACTGGTGCGAAGCTTGTGCTGTTCAGGTTTGTTCTCACGGGCAAGTCTATACGCTGCCCTTTTTTTCAAAGGGGGACTGAGAGGGATTGTCTTTTGCTTGGTTTTGTCTTTCTGTGGGGCATCAAATGTATTCGCCCAATCGGGTTTGCGTAAGATGATCGAGAGTCGGTCTACACCCAATAGATTATCTGGGAAAGCGATTGATCATGCGTCTAACTTTAATGCTCAAGAGATGCGTATCATTGATGGACGCAGTGTGCTGTCTGGCCAACACGAAAATGCACTGAGTCGTCGAGGTGGCTTTTCACCTGTTCAGTTGCGCCAACTTTCTATGCGAAGTGAATTTTCGCCAACAGATAGGCGCATGTTAGAAAAAAGATCTGAACCCGATCGGACGTATACGACACATATGCAAAGATATTCTACGCCAGATGCACGGTTGCGGCAACGCGAACGGGTTGTTGATGAAATATTTTTTAATGTGGTCAAAAAACAAAGTGAAATGAGTCCTGCAGAAAAGCGGCAAGTTTCACAGGCATCCAATCAGGCTGCATTTCAAAAAAAACTACAACGCAATTCTGTTGCTGTTGCAAGTTATAGTCGTCTTTTATCCAAACGGTCTACATCTGAAGCGGCTTGGCAACGTATGCTGCGTTCTCGCTCTGTCGATTAAATCCTTCTTTCCTTAATTTCCTATTGCTTGACAAGTCCCTCCCATATTTCTTACCCTATAAATCAATAAAGATAATCACAGGTCAGCAAGTTGCAGGTCAAAACCATTGTAAACTACATTGGCTTTTGAAGTATGATCTGTCCATCTGCGGTCTCATTTTTGTTACTTGGTTCTAAAGGGATTTTTGTGGTGTCCAATAACGATTTAAAAGCACAGGTTGACAATCTCATTCGCATAGGTATTGCTTTGTCGAGTGAGACCGATATTGATGTGCTATTGGAAATGATTGTAGATGAATCGCGACGATTTACGGGTGCAGATGCGGGTACGCTTTATAGCGTAAGCGATGATGGGCGTTTTTTGGATTGGCAGATTGCGCATAACGATACGTTGGGCTCGCGTATGGGGGGGGCAAGTGGTGTGCCTGTTACA
>JABIFK010000579.1 GCA_018650745.1 Candidatus Latescibacterota bacterium
CGGCGTCTACCAGAATAGCCTGCGGGTGTTTGTGCCTTAAATCGCGCAACAACGCCGCGCGTCTTGCAACACCCCCCAACTGGTTATCCGAACACCCACACACCTCCAAAAATCCCTGCGTATTGCCCGTATAAAACAATACCACTTCAGCGGCAATCACCTGCCCAACACTGCATACGACAAAGAGCATAGCGCAAAGCACTCTTAACGCCCTGCGCCCTGCTCTTTGCACGTCAGTCCTTCTTTCACGATGCCAATCCATTGCAACTTCCTTCCCACATTAAAAAAGGCCCGATATGTAACAACACATCGGGCCTCTCTCATTAACCATAAAACACTAATTCAGCAACCCCAAACGCCCCCAACGAATCTTGGCAAAAACATTCCAAAGCGGTTTGGTACTGTCCCACGAATAATAAATAAACAGCGGGTGTGCTTTCACTTTTTCAAGCGGAACGGGCCCCCAAAAGCGACTGTCGTAACTGCTGTCACGATTGTCACCCATAACAAAAATATGACCAGGCGGCACCCGATAAGGCCCATAGTTATCACGTGGTTGATATTGACCGCCCCATACACGAGGATCTTCATGTTTCACACCCGGCGGGTTTTCAAAGGGCTTGCCGTCAACATACAAAACTTTGTCTTTGATTTCTACCGTTTGTCCCGCAGAGGCCACACATCTTTTGATAAAGTCGCGAGACGCATCTTCGGGAAACTCAAAAATCACCAAATCACCCGGTCCCGGATCTGAAAACCCAGGCAAACGAAACGATGGCAATTTGGTATTGAAGAAGGGCAATCGATCGGGAATCTGCGTGCCAAAAGTCAGCTTATCGCCCAACACATAATCACCCTCTAAAAGGGTATCTTCCATCGACCCCGATGGGATATGATAGGCCTGAACAAATGTGGCACGAATCAGAATGGCCAAAAAAATCGCAATCCCCAATTCTCTAAATGCACTGCGTTTGGGTTTTTCTTTTTTTTCGGTGGCCATTGATTCCCCTTTTTCTTCAGTTGCCGTAGATTTGTCTTCTTTCTTAGTTGCCAACAGTTGCCTCCAAAATATGCTTACATGTCATCCAATGCCTAAATATAATGGCCTTGAAAATTGGGTTAATACCCCATAGCTACGCTATGTTTAACGATTCTGAGAGAAATAAGTTCGCTGCGGTTGTCCCGTTTCTGCCGATTTGTTGGCGGCCAAACTCACATCCAAAGAACGAATGCCTTCTTCTAAATCTGATAATATGCCCGACCCATCTCCTGTGCGAATCGCATCCATGAACACTTCATCAATATCTTCGCCCTCAGGAACAGGACCAGGATCACCTGCATCGTTGGGCAACACCGTAACACCATCTGTCCAAATGGATGCACGCATATCGCGCATGATAATATCAATGTTACTTGCACCGCCACCTTCACGCAACGCACACGTAGAATTCAATGTGCCCACAGCACCACTTTCAAATTTCATCGACACAGCATATACATCGGGAATATCCAAATTCTCAACATCACCCAAAACCTGTGTGGCATAATAAGCATGCACTTCTTCTACATCACCACCAAAATAACGCAGTAAATCAATTTGATGCGTTGTTTGTTCCACAAGCTGTCCACCCGACTGCGCCATCACGCGCCACCAAGGCGTGCCAGGTAATCCACCCCAACGATTGGTCATCACCATTGCAAGCGTTTTGTCTTTCAAAAATTGATGCCCTTGTTGTGCCCATCCTGAATATCTCAGTTGATACCCAACCGACGTCAGAATACCTGCCTTTTTTGTGGCCTCCAAAATTTCTAAAGCCTTCTCCATCGAAGGTGCCACAGGTTTTTCCAACATCAAATGAATGCCTTTTTGTGCTGCCAAAATTTCAGCATCAAAATGTGCAAACGTAGGCACCACCACATACATGGCCGTTAAGTCTTCATTGTCCAACATGTCATGGTGATCCGTATACGCCTTGCTGCCATATTCAGACGCGACATCTTGCGCCGTGGTTTCATTCACATCACAAATTGCAACAATCTCAACATCTTCCATACCATTCAATACGCGCATATGATTTTGTGCACGCCCACCTGCACCCACAAACCCTACCTTAATAGCCATTTCCGAGCTCCTTTAAAAACAAACAGTGTGTAAATTTAAATCTCACAAAGAAAAGATAGACCGCGTGATCAAAACAGTCAAGAGGTAGAATAACGGCAGAGGAATCAGCGAATCAGCGAATTAGCGAATTAGCGAATTAGCGAATCAGCGAATCAGCGAATCAGCGAATCAGCGAATTAGCGAATCAGCGAATCAGCGAATCAGCGAATCAGCGAATCTCACCCTGCCACCCAAAATCA
>JABIFK010000671.1 GCA_018650745.1 Candidatus Latescibacterota bacterium
AGCGTATTGCCTGATGCCGTAAATACCACCGAACCCAACAAAGATGAATTGGGTCGGTTTTTAATACGCCGCACCTTGGGCATGCTCGGTGTAGCACCAAGAAATGAATTGCGATGGGGACACAAACGCGGAGCAAGTTTTGTATTACAAGCACTCACCGACTTGATAGACGCCAATGAAGTGCAACAAATAGAGATAGAAGGTTTAGATCAACCCTTTTATGCATTAACAGACCGCCTAAACAAGCGCCCCAACCGCCGAAAGCCCCAAATACACATCCTCTCCCCATTCGACAATATGACCATCCGCCGTTCGTGGGTGCAAACCCTGTTTGACTTTGATTACAAATTGGAGTGTTACCTGCCACCCGACAAACGCACATACGGCTATTTTAGCTTGCCCGTATTATGGGGAACCCAATTTATTGGGCGCTTAGACGCAAAAGCAGATCGAAAAAGTAAAACGTTTATCATTCGAAATTTCGCATTTGAAAAAACGGTTAAACCAGACGAAGCCTTGTTATCGGCATTGGCAGACAAACTGCACAGGTTTAGAGCCTTTAATGAATGTGATCATATACAAATAGAAAAAACGGTGCCTTCAAAAATGAAAGCACCGCTCAAAAAAGCATTGAAATAACACATGGGATCTAAAAATAAAATTCGATCACCCATCTTTGATTTTTAGTCCTAATTCCTGATCCCTACTCTAATACGTTTGTTGCTGCCATTCGGGGTTATACACTTCTCCCGGATAGGTTGAATGCACCAACCGATACACACCCAACCCATTTGAATCACGAAAAATAAACTGATTCCGCCCATAGTGCCAAACCTCAGAGGCTTTGTCCCCAGCCGACGATGCGTTCCGGTCAATGTCATCGGGTGGCCCATAAGTAATATGAACCCGTCCCCGATCTGTATCGATTGCTTCGCTGGTATTGGTTCTCGAAAAATTGGTTTCCACATAATGCATACGTTGCAAGTGTTGAATCAAACGCTCATTAACAGGTGTACCGGGTGTAGGATCTTGTGCTTTCCAAAACTGGCGTAAAAAGTTCATCTGTGCCGACTGCGGCAAACGCTCATACTGCTTCACTTCTTGGGGTTTTGCCACATATCGAACGTCTTTGTAATACCGTAATTGTGCCGCATCTTGTTCAGACATTTCGGGTGTGGGCTCCTTCAAACTGGCCAATACCACACGCCGCCTTTGTTTGCCCCCCCGTTTGCCTGCCCGATCAAAAGCCGCGACCTGCACCCAATAAATACCAGGCTTGACATCTGCTGTAGAAAGGTCCATCGTTTGCACCGCACTGGCGCCCGCTGTGCGATAGCGCTTTGCAGGATATTTTTTTATTGCCATCCCCACCGAATCGGTCAAACTGTATTCCAACACAAATGAATTGCGATTGGGATCATCCCCCAAAACCAAGTTGTAAATCTCATAATACAAGGGAATAGATTTATCAACCAAGTACCGTCTTGTAATGTTCGGAACAACATTCAGATTATACCTTACAAAACGACCCGCACCTTCAGTCGGTTTCAATTCACTTGCAAAAATCAAATCACTAAACAGCAATGTATCTTGCTCCAAATCATCCACCAAAACCCAACTTTGACACATCCCACTCTTGTCGCCAAACATATCATCCACTTCCACCACCAAATGATACTTCCCCGGTGGCAAATCAAGCCATACCCGATCGCGGTGCGGTGCTTGCCCTTCTTGGGCATTTGCAGTGTTAGGAAGTTTAAGGTTCCGCGTCCAAGAATCAGACTTCACTGTTTTGTGATCTTCACTCACCACACGCAACGTCAAATCATATTGAGCCTTCAGCACCCCATCTTCTGGCACCAAAGCAAACTGCTTTGCATCCACCAACAAAAAAACTTCCAAACGCATCAGCCCACTCTCGGGGCCACGAAACACACCCGTATCCGAAAAAAATTGCAATCCACCAGTACTGACTGCAGATCGTTCAGACACGTCTGGCGATACCTTTGCATCTTGTGCAGGCACAACTGTTTGTAAGAAGAACAAACCAACAAAAGTGATTAGAAATAGTCGCATCATCAAATCCTCAAAAAGCATGAGCCAAACAATGTCCTAAACCTCTTGATCTTAAAGTAATAACTCCACGTATTTTCTCAAGGACAATTTAAGGTGAGGCACACCAAAACCAACTTATCGCTAAAACAACGGTGATTAAAAGTTCAGAAGTCAAGCATAAAAGCTAAAAGAGTAGCGATTGACTTTTACAGAGACAATCGCTACTCTTTTAGCGTATAAAAATATAGACTTATTCGGAATATGGACGAAACGATTCAGGATAAGTCCTTTTTTAAGCCACAGTTCAATATCCATCAACATATAAGGAAATTTAACATGGCAAGAACACGTGAAGAGGGGTTAACGGCTCGGGAATCTCAAATTATGAAAATCATTTGGGACAATGATAAGGCCAGTGTAGAAGACATTCAGGCCAAGTTGCCAGACCGGTTGGTAGACTCAACCATTCGCACCATGCTTCAAATTATGGAAGACAAAGGGTATGTCACCTTTCACAAACAAAGCCGCGCCAAAATCTATCGCGCAATTATAGAACGCGAAGAAATACAATCGTCAGCCATACAACAAATGATAGACCGCCTCTTTGGTGGATCAGCCGAAATGTTGTTGGCTCGCATGATTGAAAGTGAACTCGTAGACCTTGAAGGATTGGATCGTTTACGCAAAAAATTGCGCCAATAGGAGAGCCTTTTATAGGTCTCATACCGCATTATTCATTAATCACAATCACTTCACCTGGTGGTTTTTGAAACGCCTCATACAACTTCATCAACTCCAATGCCGACGCCAAACACCCCCGTATCGGATAACGATCTTCCAATACACACTCAGCAAATTCAATCACTTCAAACGCATATCCCAATAAAAATATCTGCTTATTATAAAGTTGACCCAACGACCATTCAGGTTCCCAATAAATCGGTGCTTCATCGTCCGACCCCATAAAATTCGTCGCACGCCCATACCCACCTTCGCCACGCCCACCTTTGCGATAATACGTCAACTTCACCCCATTATCCACAATCGCATTGGCGCCATTGCCCACCACCTCAACCCGTTCCAATGGCGACGTGCCCGAACGTCCCGCAGTAAAATGCAACACACCTGTCGCATCGTTCATAAACTTCATCGACATCACACCGCCACCATTGGGGCTGCGTTCGTAATAAATATGGCGAACAGGTCCCATCACATAATCAATAATCGATGTCGGATGCACAAGGTGGTCCAAAAACCCACGCATTCTCACACTCTCTTCCAACACCTTTTCATTTTCATTCGGTATATATTGCGGATACTTCACATTGATCGATGTCACCCCGCCAAACTCAGGACGCTCCGTAATCTCCTTCATGCGCTGGATCGCTGGAAAAAATGCCTTCTTCACACCCACCAACACAAACTTACCCGTCTCCTTCTCCACGGCCATCATCTCTTCAATTTCTGCCGCACTTGAAGCAGGTGGTTTTTCGATCCACGCATGACACCCAGCCCGCATACAATCAATGGCCAAAGGCGGATATAAAGGGTGATTCTGCTCATCATACCCCGTCACGATAAACACGGCATCCAATTCTTCTTTTTCCAACATCTCAAGATGGTTGGTATAGTGCCGATGTGCACCAAATTGCCGCGCAAATTCTTCCGCGCGACTTTCATCCAAATCACATGTTGCAATCAAATCTACGGGTGCAAATTTAAAAGTTGGATACACATTGCGAAATGCATGTCCACCACACCCAATAAATCCGGCTCGAATTTTCCGTTCTTCAGCCATAGAAACAACCCTCCCAGTATGGGATAAAGTCATAATTTAAAATCATCGAAAAAAAAACCCGATTAAATCGGGTTCAAATTAAAGCTTGTATCGTTTGCACAAAACGGTCTGCTGCAATAATCGCTTTTTCAGCATCTTCTTGAGGCACATGCCTAATTTCGCCATAATCACCTATGTTACGTAATTCAAAAAGCCAGTTGAGATCTTTTCCAATTTCTCGGTCGATTAGACCCGTTTTAACAAACCTTTGGTGAATCGCAGAAATAACGCCCGAATGCGTCTTAAACGTAAACCCTTTTGCAAGCAGTAGCGCTGTCGCTGCATAAAAAACCGAGTAATAAGCCCTGGATGCCGAAAAATCGTAATGTTCCGAACCATACAATTCACGCGCAACCAGAATAGACTCTTCCGATCGATCTAAATTGGCTTTCACCTCTTCGTTCAAAAAACAACTCCTTCACGTCTTGCATTACGATAAAGCTGTATCGTGCCCTGTTCGAATTCTTCAACATCTGCGGGACGTGCAGAAATGAGTCGTTCAGACTCAAGCTGTATGGGATAAAGCAAATCTGTAATTTGTCGCAATTCAACAAAGTAATCAAAGGGCTTTTTTAACAAAACCAACAAATCTATATCGCTATCGACAGATGCTGTGTGTGTCACTGTTGAACCGTATAATATGAGATCTACAAAATGGTCTTGGTAATGTGATTGAAGTTTATCTTTACACAATTGGATGATGATTTCCATATGAACACCTGCTTTTTGAGAAAAATTGTAAAACCATTTCACGCCTAATAAAATCCACGCATTCAATTCCATCACTCAAATATAGCCAATAATTCGATAGCTTTCAAAGCACAATATTCCTCAAAACTTATTTTGATACACAACAGCAGGTTTAAGAGTTGGAAAAAATGCCAAAATATGAGTGGTCTCATCACCGACATTACGAATACTATGCACGGTTTTAGGCGGAATAAATAATGTCGCAGGTGCATCTACGGTCTGTGTTTCACCTTCCAGAGTCACTTCAATGCGACCACGAAGCATTTTGTCCCCGGTTGCCATTCTGCAATCTAAAACTCCGCACTCACACTTGCAAACGGCAACGCAGGCAACCACCCTTCGATCAAACGACGCGCTTGCCCATTTTGATTAAAGTAACTGTAATGCCGCACGTTCGTTCGCCCATAAATATTGCTCATGCCCAACCCAAAAACCAACTTCCACGAATTATACTCTGCCCAATGGGTCACCTTCACATCCAACCGATGATACACCGGATAGGTGTCTGAATAAAAATCGTCATACGCAAACCGCTGCGTCCCATCAGGGCGATCTTCCAACGTCAATGGGGTATGCGGCCATCCCGACCGAAACTGCCACGCTGCACCAACAAACCAATCGGACACAGGCCGATAAATCAGATCAAAAGAAACCGAATGTGCCTGATCAAAGGCCCGTGGCAACGTCTTTCCTTGAAACTGAGGATCACCCACACCGGCTGCAAAGGTTTCACGCGTAGACGTCAACGCATATGTCGCCCACCAATTCAACCCCAAACCCGTATCGCGCTTCACATAAAACTCAATGCCACGTGCCGTACCCGTTACCGGAAAAACTTGCGCCCAACCATCCACAACATCGGGCAATGGATCAGTCGTATGATTTTGATTTAAATTCTCATAACGCGACCACACCTTGTCATAATCTTTGTGATACGCCTCAATCCGTGCTTTGATATCTGTACCAATCAATCGCTCAACACCCAACACATAATGTGTTGCCCGCGCAGATGGCTGAAACGTTTGCACGCCATTGTGTACATCCAACGCACCAATGTGTTGCGCCTGATAATAGCGCCCCCACGCCGTGCGCAACATCGTCACGTCATCCAATGCCAAAGCCAAGCCTGCCCGCGGGCTCCACACCTCATCACTTGTATACGTCTGCCGATCAAAACGCCCACCGATATCCGCTGTCAGCTTATCGTGCAATCGCCACTTGTGACTCAAATAAAAACTGTTCTGCCACCCTTCTGGCGTCACACCAATCGCCACGTCGTCATACGTCACACCAAAACGCCCAGCACCTACCAAATCGGTCAATCGACTGTCTTGGCGCCGATAATCATAATCACTCTTTAACCACCGAAGCTCACCACCAAACCGCGTAATATGCTTTTCATGCCATTGCCATTTGGCATCCGATTTCACACCATATAAACTGGTCGTTCGAATATCGTCCACCAATTCATCCGAACTGTCTTCGGCATTAAACAACGTGGCTTCACGATCACTCGTAATGCGCCCATAATACGGCAACGTGCGAATCACCAGACCCGATCCCAGCATAGCATCCCAGGTCAACCAAGTATATCCATTGCCATAAGCACTTTCCAAATGATCGCCATCCACCTGCGTAAAACCACCCGTATCAGATGCCCATAAAACCTGTGCACCCAATTGATGATTATCGCCATTGTAGGTCACTTTGCCAAAAATATCGTAATACTCAGGGTTAAAATCGCGCGCGGGGTCTATCTTCTCCACCATAATATCTGCATACCCCTGCCGTGCCGACACCAAGAAACCCCACTTTTCATTCGCGCCATCCGCCAACAACCGTGCATTCATAATACCCGCACTAAACGACGCCCGCATCCCTTCCTCTGGGCGGCGACTCCGCATTTGCAACACGGCACTTTGCCGATTGCCAAAGTCAGCAGAAAAACCACCCGTCATCATATCCAGCCCGCCCACCACTTCGGCATCAATAATACTCAACACGCCCCCACCCAAATCTTTCAAATGAAAAGGCTCAAACAACTCCAGCCCATCCAACGTGACCAACACCTGATCATAGTCCCCACCCCGCACGGTAAAGCGCGCCAAAAAATCACCACCCGAAACACCCGGCAATCGTTCCACCGTGCGAAAAATATCATCCGTCACTGCCGGAATCGCTTTGATCTCTGCCCGCGACAAACCACGCGGCGCTATCGGGTCATCTTCCATCACCGAAAAACTCCCCGGATTCACCACAATCTCATCCAACGATAAAGAACGCGGCACCAACCTCACATCCCAGCGATGCGTTTGCCCTCCGACAAACACCAAATCACTTTCACTCAATTTTTGATAGGCCACGTGAGACGCTTCAACGCGGTGTTTGCCCGGCAAAATGCGATCAACCCGATACTCACCTACATCATTGGTGATTGCACTCAGGGTATCATCTCCCACAATAACCGTAACATTGGCCCCTGAAAGCGGAGACAATTTGCCCAGAATCACGCCCTCCAACACGCTCATTTCTTGCGCACCAATGTGGGGCACAAAAAATCCTAAGCATAAAATAGTTGCACATAAAATTCGCATCATAAACCTACTTTCCAATCACAATTCAAATAAGCCCGTTGTTATCATCCACAGCTTCTAAAACTGGGGTTGTCTTTCCACCTTTTGAAAAACACGCACATCACCCATCGCCTCAGAACCCAGTGTGCGATCATTAAGCTTATCCAACGCCTTTTGGATATCTCCAGAAGACATCTCATCCACATCGTTATACCCCAAAGTCACAATATATTCAGGGAGAATCTGGGTAACCTGCAAACCCAACGCTTCAGGATCTGTCCATTGTGTCAATTCAACATGTGCAAATTGTACATAAGTTCGACCTTCACCTTCGGCACCGCCGACACCTTTGGTGCCCACATAATTGCCATTTGACCAAAAATTGCCCTTAAATTCAGGCAAAGGTGGCCCCGCCAAACCCCAGGGCGCAGAAAATGTGCCATCGGGGCTAAAGATGATATGCCGCCAATCTTCAAACTCTTCAATCACAAAACTCGTAGTGGGAACCACCCACGTGCCAACAATCAGGCGTTCGAGCGAACGGGTGGAAGAAGTCGGATTGTTGCTGTCACAGCCAGACAACAACAAAAGGAAAGAAAAAAGGAAGGAAAGGTGTCTCATAAACCCTCCCAGCAAGAGACGGTGGAAAGAAATGGACTAATTAGATTAAACGTTTCAATCATATAGTCGGTTGCAAGATAGTCAAATAAACTAATTTAAGTTATATCCATTCTTATGCATGTAAAAACAAAGCCGATGCAAATTGCATCGGCTTTGTTGGTTTACTCTCAAAATGAGTTTGAAAGATTTCATAATCTTGATAATGCGTCTTAAAACATTAACTCAACAGCAGCTTTAAATAGAACAATGGATTCGTCAGCTGTTTCTTCGGCACCGCATTGGCCATCATCCCACAAATGAGATCGCGTACTTTGTCATTGTGTGCAGCTTTGTTCACCGTAAAGTTCAGCAGCGGTTTCCAGCGCCCCAAACGTTGCATACGCGTGCTCGTCGCCAACTCATCACCAATCGTCTCCCAAAGCCCTTCTTCATACTGCTTTAAAAACGACGCCGAATAATCATCTGCCGCAATCGCTTCTTTCACCGTATCCACAGCAAATCGTGCAGAATAAAGCGCGTTGCCAATTCCTTCTCCGGTAAACGGATCAATCAACCCAGCCGCGTCGCCTAAAAGTAAGCACCCATCCGTATAACTCGTGCGCCGTGTACTGCCCACTGGCAAATTCCAACCCACAGGTTCTTCCAGCGGTTTGGCATTCTCAAATCGACTTTTGAATGGATCGCGCGTAATCACCTTATTCAACGCGACTTTCAAATCGATATTGCGTTTCTTGAGCATAT
>JABIFK010000754.1 GCA_018650745.1 Candidatus Latescibacterota bacterium
AGCGCCAGGTGAACCCGATTTGGAAGATATGGCCGCACAATGTCCAGCTGATTTGGAAGATTTTTTTGTGGCATTAGACCAGCCCCGTACACTTGTGCAGACAGTACAAAAGCGGTCTCCCATTTCTTTGATTTCGACGACTTATGTAACGCCAGAATTGGGTTTGGGTACGGTCAATCATCAGGATTTGTGGAATCAGCGGCGCAATATTGTTGCGTTTTGGGGGAATTATAAGGCGCCATCCTATTGTCGGGTGCGGTTGATGTATGATGGGTATGATTTATCAACGGGCGCACTTTGGACTGTGCAAGACAAAAATCGTGTTTTGGGGGCTGTGACATTTGCAACCGATGGTGGGGGCAAACATTTGAGCCTTGAGAAATTAGAAAATGGTACGTTTGAAGCGGAAGAACTCAGTTTGCGTTTTGAATTTGGCGGGGCTGCTGCGTCTGTTGAATTGCCCAGCCCCGGCTCGTTGGATCAGCCCGTCCATATTGACTTTGGAGATCTTTCGGTGGGTATTCAGGTGCCATTCGCGCGTTTTGACAACAGTGATTTGCGTTGGGAAACGGGCCGTGCAGATGTTGAACGGGTTGGTGAGGGATCATTTTTGGATGTAACGATTCACCGAGGAGACAGTCGGGTGTTTGTGTTGCCTGAGATTCAAGAGGCTGTGGTTGTGTTTGGGCTTCAGGTGGGCGGCGACAATATGATTGCACCTGCAACGGCGACACAACAAGGAGATTTGGTTGCGGCTCAATGGGGTGATCTTTCTTTTGCTGTGCCCATTCGCCCCAACACATATCGTGCGATGCGCGAACACGTAACGGGTATTCGTAAATCGTAGGTGGTTTTGTGCATGTTTCAATCCGACGTTTAACCCAAGTATGAGACTGAAGGAGAATTTTATGGCACAGCGTGAGGTGCAATGGGAGCGGATGTTTCCCGACGAATTGGAAGCTGCATTTGAAGCATGCCCGGTGGTGTATTTGCCTTATGGGTTGTGTGAGCCGCATGGCTGGCACAATGCGGTGGGGATGGATGCGATTCGGGCACATCAATGTTCGTGCAAGTCGGCACGTGTGAATGGCGGTATTGTGGCGCCCCCGTTTTATTGGCATTGCCACGAATCGGGGGGTTATGCTGCTTGGGCCGATAAAAAGGTGGGTGATGTACGTCCCTGGTTAAGTGCGATTCCACCGTGGTTGTTTTTGAAAAACATTTGTTACCATATTCGGGCTGTTGATGCGTTGGGTTTTCAGGTGGCGGTTTTGTTTTCGGGGCATTCGGGACCCCACCGGTTGGATGTGCCTGTGGTGATTGAGATCATGCAAGCGCATGTGGATGTGCAGCTGTATTCGATGATGAGTGTGGGCACGGATATTGATCGTTTTGGTGATGATAAGGGTCTGGGTGGGCACGCGGGCCGGGGAGAGACGTCGGTTTTATGGGCGGTTGCACCCGATTGTGTGGATATGTCTCGGATGGATGATTCACGTGCACCCAATTTTGCAATGGGTGACCACAATGATTTGTCAGATCGCCGTGCCGGTGAGCGGATGGTGGATGATATTGTGGCTCATTTTGGTGAAAAGGCCCATGAATTACAGACTGTCTATCAGGCGGAAGTCACAGACCATCAGGCATTGAGTTATGATGATGTTGAAGGTATTTGGGAAGAAGAGATTCGACCACGGTTGAAGGACTTCGCATCGATGCAAAGCCCTGATGAGGCACCCCCGGAAGGCTCTCGCTGGGCGACCAGTTGGCGCATTCCTGAAGGAAGGGTATTGTGATATGAGAATCTTAATCGCCGATGATAGTGCGGCCATTAGAGACATTTTGTCAAAAAGTTTGGTCAGTTGGGGACATGAAGTGGTTGTGTGTGAAGATGGTGCACAAGCTTGGGATGTGCTTCAACGGTCAGATGCACCAAAGTTGGCAATTTTAGATTGGGAAATGCCAGGCTTGGATGGCATTTCTGTTTGTAAAAAAATGGTTGAGAAAGAAGAGAACAAAGAAACGTATCTGATTTTGGTGACATCGCGAGATGCGACTTCAGATATTGTTCAAGGTTTGGAAGCTGGTGCAGATGACTATATTACGAAACCTTTTAAAGAAGAAGAATTGTTGGCGCGTTTGAATGTGGGCATTCGCATGTTGGATATGCGTTCAAAATTGGTCAATTTTGAACGTTTGCAAACGCTCACAGTAACTGCGGGTGCTGCGGCTCACGAGATCAATCAGCCGCTTACTGTGGTGATTGGTAATGCCGATATGTTGGCATTGAAACTGGGAACAGTGGATCAAATACCGTCTCAGGATATTATGAAGTATGCTGTAAGTATTAGTGAGGCGGGCAAGCGTATTAGTGATATTGTTAAGACCATGGGGGAGCTCAAAAAATTTGTGGTGAAGCCCTATGTGAAGGATGTATACATTATTGATTTTGATGCATCAGCGGAAGCATCGTCAAAATAAGAGAGATCGAAATGAGATCTTTAAACGCCCTCTTTTTAGAGGGCGTTTTTTTATGTACCGCAACCGAAGGCGTGATTCAAACATTAATAGTTTCTAATCGTTGAGAACGGAACTGGATATATCAACAACCGTTAAAGTGATTGTCAGGGTATACAAACACAAGCGCCGGAGGTTGTGATTGAAAAAAATATTTGGACTGCTCATTTTGGGTTTTGTTTTTCTGGGGCGTGTCGATGCGTCGCCCCAAATTGGACAGGTTGCGCCCAATTTTGAGTGCGTAACTGCCGATGGTCAGACGGTTCAGCTGTCTGATTATAGGGGCAAAGTTGTGATACTCGACTTTTGGGCGAGTTGGTGTGGGCCTTGTCGGGAGGAGATGCCCTTCTTGGTTGAACTGTATCAATTGAAAGGGGAAAGAGATTTTGAAATTTTGGGTGTCAATATCGATAACAAAAAGAAGAATATGGAGACGTTTTTATCCCAATTAGATGATCGGCCTTCTTTTCCAATTTTGTTGGACAAAGAAAAAAAGATTGCTGCGTTATATGAGATTGAAACG
This sequence comes from Candidatus Latescibacterota bacterium, assembly GCA_018650745.1. GTDB lineage: Bacteria > Latescibacterota > UBA2968 > UBA2968 > UBA2968 > JABIFK01. Next base: position 3,041 of record JABIFK010000754.1, read on the forward strand.
ATGCCCACGACCATTTTTATTGACCGGCAAGGTGTGATTCGGTTTTGGCATCATGGGTTTACAAAATCGCATAAAGAAAAATATCGTGCGGAGTTGCAGCTGTTGTTGGAGCGTGACAATAGGA
>JABIFK010000892.1 GCA_018650745.1 Candidatus Latescibacterota bacterium
AAGCCGACAAAGTGGTCGACACCGATGAACATCGCTCAGAAGTACATCCCTACCCAGGCATCTTATTACCCGATGACCTCGACACAAACCAACCCACCGAACCCTTAGACAACGACAAAGTCTTTCGCGGCATCGGTTGGGCCGCATTGCACAGTGACATCAGCAAACCCAAAGACGATTTCATGGTCATGTTCCGCTCTTCACCCTATGGGGGTGTCAGCCACGGCCACGCCAGCCAAAACGACATTGCCATTATGAAAGGCGGGCGCGCACTCATTTGCGCCGGTGGCGAACGCTTCCCGCAACACGGCACGCCCTTTCACAACGAATACGCCCAACAATCCATCTCACACAACTGCATCTTGGTCAACGGTCAGGGCGCCATCAACCGCGACGGCAACAAAGGTGGCGAAATTGTCGACTTCTTCACCCAAGAGCAATTTGGATACGTCTGCGGTGAAGCCGAAAATGCCTACGGCGATCTCATGACCAAAAGCCGTCGTCACCTCCTTCTCATTCGCCCATCCATCCTCGTCATAGTTGATGACCTTGCAACCCCTGAGCCTGCAAATTTCCAATGGCTCCTACACGCCTTTGAAAAGTTTGACATCAACGATTCAACTGTCGTCTCCAAAAGAAAAGGCGCAACACTCACAGGGAATGTCTACGCCTCAACAAATCTTTCAATCAGCCAAACCGACGCGTGGCCAGTCGCACCCGACAAAGGATTCCCCACCCTTACCAAACCCCTACCCCCAAAACGCTGGCACCTCACAGCCGAAACAAACGAGCAAACAAACCAATGCCGCATCGCCACACTCTTTACTGTTCAAGGCCCCGGCGAAGAAGCACCCAGCATAAACATTCAACAAGAAGGTGACCGTGTTCAGTTTGAATACAACACGCTCAGAGGCCAAATATCACTCAGCCCAAATGCGTCAGGCGTCATCATGATCGACAGCGACCAAGGGGGTTTTGAAATTGCATCATAACTTCTCTTAAACAAGCACAGCCATGTGGGCACTCAGCGACGATGTCCCAAATATTCTCGGGCGGCAAGATGTATTTGACCGATTCAACATCGAGTTTCGCCAATACGATAAAAAAGTCATTTTCCGCCCAAATGAACATGCTTTTTGAAAGGAACGATTACAATGAATGAATTTTCACATCAAAACAAAGACTTTGAAGAATCTGAAAAGCGTTCGCAGACACACTCAAAAACGATAAAAACAAAAATCGAAAGGTCTCACCAATTAAGTCATGAATTAGATGATCTTGTCAACCAACTGGCGGAAATGTGTGTTGAAAAAGGTCTGAAAACATGAACCGTGAAGAGATAATAACAGCACTGCGAACTCAGTCTCATCAAATTCGCAGACTATCAGAAAGGCAAGATGCAACAGAAACAACTCAAAACGATTTGGTGGACCTGCACAACAGAACACAAGCCCAGACAAACAACGCAATCAGACATTTGGTCCAATTAATTCAAGGGCGGTTATGACAAAACCTATTCATCACCATGCTGTACCCGAATGTATGTGTCGGTCGATTGACACCCTGTTAGAATTGGGCTATATTGCGTGAGAGGAATATTGCTCAAATAAAATAGGATGGTATCCTTTTATGTCACAGGTCTTAGACACAACAGTTTCTGATAAAATCATCGATCAAATGGTGCAAAAGATCGTAACGCAATTTGACCCGTTTCAGGTGATTTTGTTTGGGTCCTATGCAACAGGAAACCCCACCTTAGATAGCGATTTGGATTTGTTTGTGGTTATGCCATCTGATTTGCCTCGGCACAAACGATCAGCGCAAATTCGCCTTCTGTTTCCTTCGGCTCCGTGCCCTATGGATATTCTTGTTTACACCCCGCAGGAAGTAGAACGCTGGTCGGGAGTCGTAAATCATATTGTAACAAATGTGATGGCAACGGGAAAAGTAATTTATGAACGATCCGCAGATCACGTTCGCTCAACAGTGGCTTAAAAAAGCGGGCCATGATATCATTACTGCGCGCCAAACGCTGGCCTTAGAAAATGGCCCAACCGACACGCCTTGTTTTCACGCACAGCAGGCCGTCGAAAAATCTCTCAAGGCCTTGCTAACAGCCCATGCAATCGTTTTTCCTCGAACACATGATCTGATCACATATGGTGCCATCTTCGGCAAAGTGCTCAGGGCCAATTGGGTTTGTATGGTGTTCCCAAACACCCCGATTCAATCGGCTATACCCCTTGGAATGCGTGACACAGAGATAGCCTTTCGAATCGATATAAACCCGGTAGTAACTATTTTCCGTCGCGTCAACCAGCACATCAACCTGCGTCCACCGCACCCCATCAAAACGAAGTGCCACACCCTGCTGCGAAGTACCTGTCCAGATCGCACCTTCCCGATCCTGCACAAGGTGCATAAACGCCTGCATCGGCTGATTCACCGTTTCCCACTGGCCGTTGACATATCGGCGCAGGCTGTAAATATCGTCTTGGTTTGGAGTCGCCATGTTAATCCAAACCGTTCCGTCTGCCGCCTCCAGAATCCCGCGAACACCATCCCAGCCATCAAATGTATGGGTCGTTGTTTTTATCTTCTCACGATAAGATGCATCAACCAAACGGGTAATGCCCGCAGAACCACCACCCGTGCCAACATCACCCGTGCCAATCCACATGGCCCCATCGCGTGCTTGCATAATTTTATACACCGTATTGTGCGCCAACCCATCTTCTGTGGTATACGTTGTCCAGTGCACCCCGTCATATTTCTGCGCCCCCTGATCCGTGGCAAACCAGATATTGCCATCCCGATCTTCGAATACCGGATCCAGCGCCTTGCCCGCCAGCCCACTTCTTCGATCATACTCCGTCCACCGCCAATCCTCTAACAACGGATCTGGCGTGGCCACCTGCAACGTGTCAACAGCGTCTACAGATGACACACACAGGATCGCCAACAAAAACACATAAAAAGAGCATGGAAAATTTCGATGAACCATATCTATCTCCAAAAGAGAAGCGTTAGGTTTGGAATGACATTTGCATGAATAGTATATAGGTCTATGATTTCTGCACCAAAGTGAATAAAGTGTTCAAATCTTGGGGTTCGAATTGCAGGTTTTGATCAAGCCCGTTCGTTGACACCTTTTTCGATTTGGGCTATATTGCTCTATGAGGCTTTTTGCCTATGCACTTTCGATATTATCTTGATCCTGAAACAGGGTATCCACACATCTACAAACACGGCGTTGATGAAAAAGAAATTGAACATATCTTGTTGAACTTAGGTGAAGATCGTCCAGGTCGCGATGGCTCCAGAATAAATGCATTGCATATGCATACCTTTTAAAGGTTGTCTCAGTGATCAAAACAACGCAATACTTCGAAACATTTGTCACGATCAATCATCCAGAAGCAGACCGTTATCGACATAAACTTCATATTGCTCTTACAGAATACATTGCTATAGAAAAACAACCCGAAGGTCGTACTGCGCGATGGATATATATTGGTGAAGCAGACAAATATATGCGCGTGGTTATAATGGCCGATGGAGAAACAATCCATAACGCGTTCTGGGATCGTGATTTTAGGAGATCGCTATGAAAGCAGAATACTTTCCCGAAACAGATCAACTTTGCATCACACTCTCATCTACGCCTGCGTTTGGAGGTGGTTCTCAAGTGTCTGATGGCATCTGGTGTTTTTATGATGAGAATGACAAAGTTGTAAGCATTGAGTTTGAGTTCGCCAGCAATAAAGTCAATTTGGCAGATATCAAAAACAATCCCACACGTCTCATAAAAGAACCGACAAAACCCACTGTGACCTGAATAGCACACAATAACGCTTTGCTTTTCGCCTTTGACCTTTGACTTTACCCCTTCCTTCAGGAAGGGGCCAGGGGTAGGTGCCCTTGCTCTTCGCTTTCGACTTTACCCCACCGCATCTCTCACCGCCTGCGCCAACCCCGACGGATCCAACCCACCCTTCTGCACAACCTTTTCCACATGCTTTGCCAAATACGTGCTCTCACCAGACTCCAAATCTTTTGCCGTAATCACAATCACAGGAATGTGACGCCACACCGGATCTTCTTGCAGTTTTGCAATCACTTCAAACCCATCCATCTCAGGCATCATCAAATCCAACAAAATCGCATCGGGCACACGTTCGGCAATGCGCACCAGCGCTTCTTTACCATTGGCCGCTCGGCGAGAAGACATCCCTTCTTCCGATAAAATCTGAGTCAAAAGATCTGCCGCAGAAGGTTCATCGTCAACCACCAACACATCTTTCACCGATCCATTATCCACACGCCCAAGCGCCGCCAACAACGCATCACGATCCACAGGCTTGATCAAATAATCTTTCACACCCATTGCCAAACCCAACGATTTGTTCTCCATCGCCGACAACACAATAATTGGAATGTCTTGTGTTTCTGGATCGTTCTTGAGCATACCAATCGTCTGCCACCCATCTTTGCCCGGCATCAAAATATCCACCGTCACAGCCACAGGTTTATGCTTCTTCACCAGCGCCACCCCCTCATCCGCATTCAGCGCTGAAATCACCGTATACCCTTCGGCCTCTAATTCTTGCCGCAACAAAACAGCCACGTTGGGATCGTCGTCAATAGAAACAATGGTCTTCGCCTGACCCGTTGTTTGCAGTTCCACACCAGAGCTTGAAACCGCCTCCGTGCCATTACTTTCTTGCACCTCTACCTGATCGATATACCGAACAGGAATCTCAAACCTAAACGTCGACCCCTTACCCACTTCACTCTCCAACCCAATGCGCCCCCCAAGCAATGCAATGAGCTGTTTCGTAATCGCCAACCCCAACCCCGTCCCCTGATGCCGCCGCGTACTCGTGCCATCCACCTGCCGAAACTCCTCAAACACCGCCTCCTGCTGATTCTCCGGAATCCCAATCCCCGTATCCGACACCGCAATCTCCAGTACTTGCACCTCACCACCTCCCACCACCCCTTGCGCCTGCCGATCTCCCGATTTTGACCTTACCCCCCTTCCTTCAGGAAGGGGCTGGGGGTAGGTGCCTCTGACGCTCGCTTCCACCCTCACCACTCCCTCATCCGTAAACTTCATCGCTTCCAACGCAATATTCTGCCCTTCCAAACGTCGAAAATCGAAGTACCGCGTAAAACCCAGCGACGATGCGTCAGCAAACGGTTCAACCCGTTCAATGTCCGCTTCAGAAAAAGGATCTATCTCGCGCACAACACTGATCTGTCCATAAGCAAACGGCACAACCAACCGCTGTGTGTTCTTCAAAACAGATGCCGGAAATTCAAATCCCCACAATGCTTGCGCATCAACATTAACCTGTTCACTCATCCCAGAATACACCCCGCGCTCCATCTGACGGGCTAAGGTCTCCGGCCCCAGTGGCATCGTCGACCTATAGAGGTTCACACCCACCAACATCCCACGGCTCAAAAGATTCGATTCGGGAAAGGCCAGCCCTCCCGCACCTTCGAGTGTCGCCAGATACATTTGCAGTTCTTGCTCTTGTTCGTCTTCAACCCGAAACACAAGCGTACTAAACACAAAACCCTGGCCCACAAGCCCATCCCACAACGCCTTCACGACGTCTGCAATATCTTCTGTTTTCTCCATCGCCGTTGCTTCTGCTCGCACACGATCAACCGCCGCACGCCGATCAGCTGCACGCGCCTGATCCTCCTTCTCTTTCAGCTCCAAGAACCGCGAGTAGGCAAACTCAAACCCGTCTGTGAATCGCTTCAGTACGTCCTGCTCTTCCTGACCAACAGCCTGTGGTGTGCCAATTTCAATGAGGCCATATTGAAAAAGAGAACCAAATTGATAGATCTTATCGGCTTCTGCAAATGCCTTCGGAAATTGGTAGTCCGGGTTCTTTTCCTGAAGGACAGGCTCCCAAAACTCAAGGTGCTCTGATACCGCCTCACCGATTACTTCCAGAGTATAAGCCGTGTCCTTCCTGCGCCACGCGTCTACAATGGTTCGTGAAGTGGCGCTCGCTTCTACGCTCGCCCGCAGAGAAGCGACACTCTGAATCAGCTCCTGAGCACCTGCAACCTGAGCCGAAATCGTGAACAGATCTCCGGGTTCATCAATGAGCCCAATGACACACCAAAACGTATCAAAGCTCAACTCACCAAGCGCTTCAAACAAGACAGCACATACCTCGTCGAGTTCACTGCTCTCTTGCATTCCCAACGCCCGAGACCGTACCCGTTCCAACGCATTCTGAACCTTTAATTCGCGATTCTGATCTTCCTTCTCCTGCAATTCAAGGAAACGGGTATAGGCAAACTCGAACGCGGCTGTGAAACGGGCAATGACATCCCTGACCTCCTGGGGAAACGCTATCGGTTCGTCCGAGTAAAGACGAACCTCGATCGAACCAGCGTCGAAAAAAGAGCTGAGACTCGCGAAGGCATTATTCGTCGGAGTCGGCTGAAGGGAGTCAGCGTGACCGGCCTCGACGTTGAGTTCCCGCCAATAGATCTTGAATGTGCTGACATCCTCGACAGGGACGTAGCAACCAAAGTCTCGCTGACCTTCGCGGCGGGCTTTCTCCGTATCGTCCGACTTGTACAATCGACGTCGGTCCATCGTGATGACCCGGAAGTCCTTGTCCGGACCTGGACGCATCCAGGCGTCCCAATATTGATCGCCCACGTTCCAGATCGCAATGTTCGCCCTGACCCCGCCGGTCGTTCCCTCAGAGACGACCGCCTGATCGGCCATCTCCTGGATCACATCCAGCTCATTCAACTCACCAGTCAGCGCCACCACAACATCCGACAGCTCGCAACTTTCCTGCATACCGAGCGCACGCGCCCGGATACGTTCGATTGCGTTCTGGATCTTCAGCTCGCGATTCTGATCTTCCTTCTGCTTCAGCTCCAAGAAACGAGAATATGCGAACTCGAACACATCGGCGAACCGCTTCGTGATCTCTGCTTCCTGCTTGGTAATCGGCGTGAACCTCCCGAACCCGAGAAAGCCGAAACGATGATTCGCGCTAACGTTGTAGTAGTGTTCAACCACATCGTATTCACTCGGCCAGGCAAACTCTGGATTGCTCCGCCGGATCACACCATGCCAAAAATTAAGCAACGGCTGCAACGCCTCACCGTGGTGTTCACCAAATCGGTACACACTGCCGGCCTGCCACTCAGTGAGGAGATCCGATGATGGGGTTTCTGCAATCTCAGACCGAAGGACCGTGCTGCTGACGAGGGCATCAAGACCCTCTACCTGTTGTGAAAACTTAAATGCACCCTGGTCGGGATCTAAAATGCCGATCCAAGAAAGATGTCTCTCGATGCCAACCTCTCCCAGCGCCTCAAACAGTGCAACTGACACACCGTCGAGTTCGCGACTTTCCTGCATACCGAGCGCCCGAGCCCTTACACGTTCGATCGCGTTCTGGATCGTCAGTTCACGATTCTGTTCTTCCTTCTCCTTCAGCTCCTGAAACCGGGCATACGCCCCGCCAAACACATCTGTGAATCGACACGCGACGGCCATCTCACTTTCGGTGAAGGGCTTAGATGTTATGAAACCAATGAATCCAACACCAAAATTTGCGACACTGACCCACGGGGTTTCTGGCAAGGCATCGATACGTCCCCGAATATCCTTCTCGGAAGTGCCTATGCCTTCTTGGATCTCCCGGACGCGCCCCGACAATACCGCTCTGTCGACAGAGGTCACCCAAGACCGCTCACCCTTTTTCCACTCCCGAAAGCCTCTCCCCCGCCGATCTAAGCGCATGAATCCCGGTGAACCAAACGAGGTTCCTTCGGGTGTTTGCGGCGATGCGAACCATACTTCCATC
>JABIFK010000144.1 GCA_018650745.1 Candidatus Latescibacterota bacterium
AAACGACCCGAATGGGCACGCAATCGCGTAGGATGTTCCATGCTTTCTTGTAGTTCATAGGTCACGATCACAGAGAAACACAGAGGGAACAAATTGAGGAATAACACAAAATCCTGCCACCAGCACATCCCGCCTCAAAAAACAAAATCACGCGCATCAAAAAGCTCCAAATTAAAAACAGAAAAAGCCACTCACTTGCCGAGTGGCTTTTTTGTTGAATAGAGAACACTCTTTTCATAAACTGTAAGATGCTAAGAAACGAATCACCTTTTTAGATAGAAAACCAACTCTTTTGTCAAAGGCATACATATGAAAAAATGGATGATACTCATCGGATTTCTGGCAACAATTCAACAGTCTGCCCATGCCGATGAGATTACACTTGTAGCAGATACTTGGTGCCCCTATTCCTGTGACCCCTCCTCTGATCAACCGGGCATATTGATAGAAGTGGCAAAGATCATTTTAGAGCAAGCGGGACATACTGTCGTTTACAAAGAAATGAACTGGGCCAGAGCAATTAAAGAAATCAAAAAAGGTACATTTGATGGTTTGGTTGGTGCATATAAAAGTGACGCACCTGGCTTTATCTTCCCAGCCCAACCCATTATGATATCCCAAATGTCTTTTTTTATAAGCGAGGATGATCCTTGGAAGTTCGAAGCGTATGACGATTTAAAAGGTAGAAAAATATCAGTGATCAATGAGTACTCTTATGGAAAAAAGTTTGATGCTTATATTCAAAAAAATAGCAATAAAGGAGACCAAACCATCCAAGAATTATCTGGTGCAGACGCTACCAAAAGACGTATCAAATTGATGGCCTTAGGTCGCATCGATACCATATTAGAAGATTGGCTTGTTTTTCCCTATGAAATCAAAACCCATCAAGAAATGGCAGAATTTCAAAAATTCAAAAGTTTCAAAAATGCAGGAAACCTTCTTGAGGCGGGATCGTATATTGCATTTTCTCCAAACAAAGAAAGTTCAAAGCTTTATGCCGATTTACTTTCAAAAGGGCTTCAAGATTTAAAAGCATCTGGAAAATTCGAAGAAATCATCAACAAATACAAATAACATATTCTGCAACAGATGAAAGGTGGCACACCCTGAACTTTAAAACCATCACACCCTGGGCGGTTGAACCACGCGCAGCGGCAAAAACGGAAAAACACGGCGAAAGCCAATTCATCACCTCGGGCAACGGCACCAAGACGTGTTGTGGGGGTTGGCAACTCGATTATACTGACGTCAAACCTGGCCAAACATACGCTTTTGAAGTCAAGGTTGAAGCCAAAGACATCGCTTGGGTCCGTGACACACTGGTCTGTTATGGTGTATGGGCAGAATCGGATACCATTAAAACCACCAAAGAGCCCCTCCAACACGATTTCCTCTTTATACGGCCCGCCGGCCAAAACCACTACGTCTTCTCAGGAGAATTCACTGCGCCGCAAGACAAACATCATCTCACGCTTTATTTTATTTTCCGTTGGACAGCCACAGGCAAAGCCATTTGGCACATGCCCCAAATTACACCCACAGAAGCACCCAAAACAATACCACCAGTACGCGTGAGTGTGGTCACAGGAAAAGCTGAAGACAAACCCAACCAATTGGGATCGGTCGAAGCAAACATTCAGTATTACAGCGACTTGTGCAAAAAAACCATTGAGAAATCCAAACCCAATATTATCGTACTGCCAGAAATTGCACTTCAGTGGGGTGCCAAAGGCGGTCGCATCGACAATGCCATATCCGTTCCTGGCCCAGAAACCGAACACTTTGGGAAAATTGCCCGAGAAGGCAACACGCACATTGTCATTGGCGCACACGAAAAACGACATGACGCGGTTTACAACTCTGCCATCCTCATCGACCCCAGCGGCGGTGTGGTAGGTGCCTACCGCAAAGTACACTTGGCCGAAGGTGGTGAATGGCTCTGCGAAGTCACACCAGGCACAGACTTTCCCGTTTTTGAAACCGACATCGGTCGCATCGGGTTCAACATTTGCATGGACAGTTCCGCCGCCGAATCGTCCCGTATGATCGGCCTGCAAGGCGCCGACTTCCTTGTTCTCCCTATTATGGGTGACCTACGTGGTAACAGCAATGTCAACGGCACTTGGCAATTTGATCCCGACAAATGGAAAGCCATTATGCGCGTACGTGCCATGGATCAAAAGCTCTGTATGATCGTCGCGCGCAACCGATCTGAAGGCTCTTGCATTGTCAATTCCAAAGGCGACGTATTGGCTTGGAATGAGGGCGACCAAGACTTCATCACTGCCAAAGTACAAATCCGCGACTTCTTTAAACTGCGCGGATTTTGCCAAACCCGCCTCAATTGGTATCAACGTCGCCCACATCTTTACCAAGACTATACCGAAACCTATAACTACGGGCAGTTTTAAAATGATAGACACGCATCAGTAACGCAACCCACTCTGTTGGGGCAGGTCCCCGTGCCTGCCCAATCACCTCTTGATCGATTCATTAAGCATAAGCAAAAGGCATCTCAATCGTTCAACGTACACGTATCTCAACACAAAGGAAACACCATGCCAAAAATCGTATTCATCGGCGCTGGCAGCTTCGGTTTTACACGAAAACTCGTACGTGACCTGCTCACCTTCCCCCTGCTCGAAAAATCAGAAATCGCGCTTGTAGACATCAACAAACAACGCCTCAGCTTTGCAAAACGCGCTTGCGAAAAAATTGTGCAACAAGGTAACTATCCCGCAAAAGTCACCGCCACAACAGACCGCCGAGAAGCCCTCAAAGGCGCAAATGCCGTCATGGTCACCATCCTTTGTGGCGGCACCAACGTGTGGCAA